>JBGYWU010000037.1:0-6026 GCA_041842265.1 Candidatus Limimorpha sp.
AAACGCACCGCTGCCTGAAGGCATGGTGGGGGTGTTTTCCCTAAGCATGATACGAACATCCGAATGCATGGCAAACGCGTTTTTTTCTGTCTAGACATCTTTATGACTAACAAGTCGTGTTTTACCCTTAGTCTGAAATGCTGTTTTTATTGATTTTTTTGATGGGTTAGTTTATGTTGTTGGTTTTTAGGTTATTGAGTATGTTCAGTTTTAATCCCCCGCCCTTCGGGCACCCCCTTTGAAAGGGGGACGGGGTGGATCCCCCACCCTTCGGGTACCCCCCTTTGAAAGGGGGACGGGGCGACGGTCATTACTCACTTCATCTGGATGTAATCTCTGGCCAGACCGCCTTGTGAGGTTTCCTTATAGAGGGAAGGCAAGTCTTTCCCGGTTTCTTTCATGGTTTCCACCACCTTGTCGAACGACACGCGGTGCTTCCCGTCAGAGAACGAGGAATAGATGTTGGAGTCCAAGGCACGTGCGGCAGCGTAGGCGTTGCGTTCGATGCAAGGAATCTGGACGAGTCCGCACACGGGGTCGCAGGTCATGCCCAGATGATGCTCTAATGCCATTTCAGCGGCATATTCGACTTGGGCAGGGCTTCCTCCAAAGAGTTGGTTGGCGGCAGCTGCTGCCATGGCACAAGCCACGCCCACCTCTCCTTGGCAGCCCACTTCTGCTCCAGCAATGGAGGCATTGGTGCGCACGATGTCGCCCACCAGGCCTGCCGTTACCAAGGCACGCAGGATGCGCAGGTCAGGGAATTCGTAGCTCTTCGAGAGGTGGTAAAGCACGGCAGGCATCACACCGGAAGATCCGCAGGTGGGTGCAGTGACGACACGTCCACCCGAGGCATTTTCCTCAGATACGGCCAGAGCGTAGGAATAGACTAGGCCGCGGCTTTTCAGGGTATGCGTGTAGCCCGAGGCCTTGATGTGGTACATAGCGGCCTTACGACTAAGATTGAGCGGTCCTGGAAGCACTCCCTCAGCCTGGAGTCCCCGCTCAACAGCAGCTTTCATCACCTGCCACACCTCCATCATGTAGTCTTCGATTTCCTTTTGGTTTTCGTATTCGTAGACATACTCCCAGTAAGTTTTTCCACTCCGTTCACACCAATCAAGGATGTCTGTCATCTTATTCAACGGATAGATATCGGGTTGCTCGCTCTGTTTGCCTTCTTCGGCTAAGTTGCCCCCACCAATGCTGAACACCAGCCACTCCCCTTTGAGCTCCTTGGCCGCATTAAAGGCCTTGAATCGCATTCCGTTAGGATGGAAAGGTAGAACGACTTCGGGTTTCCAAACGATATTGGTCGGTGCCGGCATCGTATTGAGGATGGCCAAATCAGTCATGTGGCCCTTGCCTGTGGCGGCAAGGCTGCCATAAAGCGTTACTTCAAAGCCGGCGGCATCGTGGTAGCGGTCGCTGAAGATGGAGGCTGCTTTTTGCGGGCCCATGGTGTGGCTGCTGGATGGGCCTACACCTATTTTATATATGTCTTTTATGGTTTTCATTTTTCAAAACTGCTGATAGATGTTGGGTGCGTAGGTGGGGTGGAAACTCTCCCGCCCTGCGAACAGCTGCTTATTGGGGGGATGTTTTAATCCCCCGCCCTGCGGGCACCCCCTTTCAAAGGGGGACGATGGTGAAGTTTAGGTCTTTCAGGGTTGGCTTTCACTGCCACTTACGCGGTTGCAAAAATACGGCAAAAAGCTGTTGGAAGAAAAAAATATTTTTTTCGCAAAAAATGTTTGTGGATTGAAAAAAGTTGTATTTTTGCAGCCGCAAGTGAGGGGCATTAGCTCAGTTGGCTAGAGCGCTTGCATGGCATGCAAGAGGTCATCGGTTCGACTCCGTTATGCTCCACAAACAAAAGAAGACGCGGTTAAGTTGCGTCTTTTTTTATTCCCCCGCCCTATCGGGTACCCCTCAAAAGGGGGACAGGGGTAAGCTCCACACGATGCAGGCAGCCACTCTGAGAGGGGGAATGGAGAATGCGCCTTTAAAAAAGGTCGGGGATTCAGCAATATCTTGATTTTTTTTGTGCACGGATTTCGCGGCATTTCTCCTCAATATGCTTGGCCACTCTTTCCGCATCCTTCCTGACATCACTATCCAACACGCGCACAATTGTCAATCCCAACACCCGCATCTGCCTGTTGCGCTCTTGGTCTCTATGCCAAGCCTCAGCAGAAAAATGAGAGGCCCCGTCTATTTCGACCACCAAAGCAACTTCTTTGCAATAGAAATCCGCAATGTGATTCAAAATCGGTTTCTGCCGATTAAAGGCGAACCCGATTTGTTTTGTTTTCAGATATTTCCACAACATGGCTTCCGATTTTACTCCCAACGTGCGCAAGTTTCTACTGAAACCTTTTAATCTCGAATTATAGGGCAAATGATATGGGCCAAAAATCATCCCTTCTGGGTTAATGCCATTATCTATGAGATATTGAGGAGTGATTTGTGAGATGTTCATTTGTGTTGGCATTGGTTTGGGTTTGTTTTAATCCCCCGCCCTATCGGGCACCCCCCCTTAAAGGGGGGACGGGTAGTTGGGGTTGAGTTCTTTTAGTGCGCGTTGTAGCACCTCGTCCATGGGGGCGTAGATAGGATAGAAGCCTTCATCATCGAAGAGATTGCGGGCGATGTAGGCCTTCATGAGCGTGTTGGCCTCGCGACGCGCCACCCGCAGTTGTTCTTCCCCGCCTTTTATGCCTTTTTCTTCAGCCTGCATCACGAGTTCGTCAAACATGGTGTCGCTCACCACGAATGACTTGCTAAATGCCTCGACCGTTTTGTAATGTTGGAGTTGCGCACGGTGCTTGTCGGTGTAGTCAAATGCGTATTGATAGAGCAAGCCTTTGTTGACGATACGGTTGAAATAATACTCCGTGCTGTCGTCGATGAGCGGCACATAGATGTCGGGCATGATACCTCCTCCTCCGTATACTATCTTGCCTTTCGGGGTGGTGTATTTCAGCGAGTCGGCAAAATGGATGCTGTCGGGGTGGAAAAGCTCTCCGTTCTCGTAACGTTCGTATGATTCGAGCAGGTATTTCCCGTGATCTTTGTCGTAAGGTTTCTGGATGCTGCGGCCTGTAGGCGTGTAGTAGCGCGCCACAGTAAGGCGGATGGCCGACTGGTCGCTAAGCACAATCTGTTCCTGCACCAGTCCTTTGCCGAAAGAGCGCCTACCGATGATGGTGCCGCGGTCGTTGTCCTGCAAAGCGCCGGCCACAATCTCGCTCGCACTGGCCGACTCGCCGTCGATGAGCACCACTACGGGCAAGTCCTCCAACATGCCATGATGTTGGGCTTTCATATATTGGCGCGGACGGTTGCGGCCTTCTGTGTACACGATAAGGCTTCCTTTGGGCAGAAACTCGTCGGCGATGTCGACGGCGGCAGCAAGAAAGCCGCCCATGTTGCCGCGCAGGTCGAATACGAGTTGCTGCATGCCTTGGTCTTTCAGGTGTCTTATTCCCTTCTTGAATTCCTCGACGGTAGTAGCCGAGAATTTGCTGAGCTTCAAATAGCCCGTTGTTTCATCCAACATATAGGCTATGTCGACACTGTAAGTCGGGATGGCGGTTCGGGTTATGTTGTAGTCAAGCAGGCCCACCACGCCACGGCGCAGCACCCGAACGCGCACCTTTGTGCCTTTTGGGCCTTTCAGTTTGCGCATCACATCCTCGTTCTTCAGATTCATGCCCGCCACCAACGTGTCATCAACGTATATGATACGGTCGCCGGCCAAGACACCCATCTTTTCTGAGGGGCCTCCTTTGATGACATTGACGATGGCTATGGTGTCTTTTTCGATCCTGAACTGCACACCTATTCCGTCGAAGCTGCCCATCAGTGGGTCGTTCACCTCATTGAACTCGTCTGATGAGATATAGGCGCTGTGCGGGTCAAGCTCCTCCATCATGGCTGCGATGGCTTCGTCTTGCAATTGCTGTACATCGGGCACTTCCACATAATCATTGCCCACATACCACATCACCTCGTCGAACTTGCCGCCGCCTTTGGCTCCGATGCGACGTTTGTCTATACCTATATTAATATATAGGCCCAAAAGAATTCCCGACAAGAGGAGAATGATGACCCAAAATGGGCGTATTCTGTTGTTTTCCATTTCCAGTAAATCATCAAATTGGTAACTATTCAAAACTGACCACAATGGCATTGACAACGATACCTTCTATGCTTATCAAGGGAGAGACACGGGACAAATAGCATGTCTCGTGTCTCACGCCTCACATCTCGAGTCTTGCAGCCTTGTGTGCTATTGGACTGCCGCACTCGCCACTTCCAGATTTCTGTCCATCTTGCGGAAGAGACCTTGCAGCACCGTGCCTGGCCCCACCTCGACGACGGAGCGCACACCTGTGGCCAGGATATTGGTCATGGTTTGTGTCCACAGCACGGGGGAAGTCAGTTGGGCAATAAGGTTCTTTTTAATGATTTCGGGGTCGTTGACCGACTGTCCGGTAACATTCTGATAGATGGGGCAAATGCCTTGGTTGAAAGTGGTCTCATTGATGGCTTCAGCCAATTCAACGCGTGCAGGTTCCATCAACGGACTGTGGAAGGCGCCACCCACACTCAGCGGCGCCACGCGCTTGGCGCCTGCCGCTTTCAGCTTTTCGGAAGCTGCATTCACGCCCTCAATGGAACCGGAGATGACGAGTTGGCCCGGACTGTTGTAGTTGGCCGGGACTACCACAAGGTCTTTCACGGAGGCGCAGATGCTCTCGATAGCGGCATCTTCCATACCCATCACAGCTGCCATTGTACCCGGACGTGCCTCACATGCCTTTTGCATGGCCATGGCACGCTTGCTCACCAAGCGGAGACCGTCCTCAAAAGTCAGTACCTTGTTGGCTACCAGTGCGGAGAACTCACCCAACGAGTGACCCGCCACCATAGAAGGTTCGAAGTCTTCGAGCAAAGAGGCGAGAATGACCGAATGCAAGAAAACAGCCGGTTGGGTTACCTTGGTCTGGCGCAGGTCGTCCTCAGTACCGTCAAACATGATGTCGGTGATTTGGAATTTCAAGATGGTGTTGGCCTTACGGAACAAGTCTTTGGCTTTCGACGATTTCTCATAGAGGTCTTTGCCCATCCCGACAAATTGGGCTCCCTGGCCCGGAAAAACATACGCTTTAATCATTATTCAATATTTTAAGTTTCAAAATTCTAAAGATACCTATTATTTATTAAGCTATTAATGTAAATTGCTGCCGATGAGTTGGAAGAACTCGGCACGGGTGGTCTCACGCTCGAATGCACCAATGAAATCGCTTGTGGTGGTTACCGTACTCTGTTTCTGCACACCGCGCATAGACATACACAAATGTCGTGCCTCGATGACGACAGCCACGCCCAAAGGTTGCAAGGCATCGTTGATGGCGTTTTTGATTTGGGTGGTCAGGCGTTCCTGCACCTGCAGACGGCGCGAGTAAGCCTCCACCACGCGCGCAATCTTGCTCAACCCTGTGATGTAGCCATTGGGGATGTAGCCCACATGCGCCTTGCCGATGAACGGAATCAGATGATGTTCGCACAAGGAATAAATTTCGATATCCTTGACAATCACCATTTGGCGGTAATCCTCCTTGAATTTCGCCGACAGCAAAATCTCCATTGGGTCGCGTTCATAGCCACTGGTAAGGAACTGCATCGATTTGGCTACGCGCAAAGGTGTCTTCTGAAGGCCCTCGCGCTCTGGGTCTTCGCCCAAAAGCTCCAGGATGGCGGAATAGTGCTCCCGAAGTTTGTTCAAACGTTCGGCATCGTATTGCTCGATGGCCTCGTAACCGAACTGCCTCCTAAGCTTTTCGTCCATCATCAACAGATTTTTTGCTTCGGCATGGCCACTGTCGATTGCTGTCCCATGACACATTTGCCCGTAAATTGGGCACCCACTTCGATGAGCAGTTGTTTGGTGTTCAGATCTACTTCCACTTTTGAGGTTGATTTCAGGGCGGTCAGTTCCTCAGTGGTGATGATGCCCT
>JBGYWU010000038.1:0-4220 GCA_041842265.1 Candidatus Limimorpha sp.
CGTTTTGGACGTCGCAGAAGACTTCGAGAAAAACCCGCACCAGAACCTGCTGAACGGACGGGTCATCGCATCCTTATTTTTCGAGCCTTCGACCCGCACCCGCCTGAGCTTCGAAACCGCCATCCAACTTTTGGGCGGCAATGTCATAGGATTCAGCAGCACTGCCGGAACGAGCATCCAAAAAGGTGAATCCCTCGCCGACACCATCACCATGGTAGCCAGCTACGCCGACCTCATCGTGATGCGCAACCCCATTGAGGGTTCGGCTCGCTATGCCTCAGAAGTGTCGAAAGTGCCTGTCATCAACGCTGGCGACGGCGCCAACCAGCACCCTACCCAATGCATGCTTGACCTTTACAGCATCCGCAAGACACAGGGCACGCTGGAGAACCTCGAAATCACCCTTGTCGGCGACCTGAAATACGGCCGCACCGTCCACAGCCTCGTTGAGGCCATGTGCCACTTCAACGCCAAGTTCAACCTCGTCTCGCCAGTCGAGCTCAAGTTGCCGAGTGTTGTGAAGCAGCACATCAAGGATCGCAACCTTGAGTACCAACAATACACCCAATTGGAAGATGCCATACCCCATTCCGACATCATCTACATGACCCGCATCCAACGCGAGCGCTTCCCTGACCCGGAAGAATACGAGAAGGTGAAAAACTCATACGTGCTGCGCAATGCCATGCTTGAGAACTCGAAGGCCAACTGCCGCGTGTTGCACCCATTGCCGCGTGTCAACGAAATCCACGTGGATGTCGATGCCAACCCGAAAGCCTACTATTTTCAGCAAGCGCAGAACGGCGTATACACACGACAGGCACTCATCGCCTCAATACTAGGATTAAAATAATTCAAACTCAAAATTTGAAATTCAAAATTACAAAATCAACGAAGCGAAGCATATTCCCAAAGACAATTGTAAATAATTGAATTTTAGATCTTCAAATATCAAATCCTTAAATTCAAATCTTATGGAAAAGAAAAAAGAATTGACCGTTTCCGCCATTGAGAATGGCACCGTCATCGACCATATCCCCGCCGACAAAGTATTCCAAGTCGTCAAGATTCTGGACTTGGAGCGGGTCAGCAATCCAGTGTATTTCGGATTCAACGTGGAGAGCAAGAAATACGGCACCAAGGGCTTCATCAAAGTCTCAGAAAAATATTTCGCCCCTGAGGATCTGAACAAGATTGCCCTTGTGGCCCCAACCGCCTCCATCATCGAAATCAAGGAGTTTGAAGTCATAAAAAAACAGAAAGTCAGCATTCCTGACGGCATTGAAAACATTGTTAAGTGCTTCAATCCCAACTGTGTCACAAACAAAGAGCATGACGTGCCGACCAAGTTCAACGTCATCAAAGAGGCACAAGGGAATATCAAGTTGCACTGCCACTATTGCGAGAAAAACACCACGCAAGACAAGTTTGAGTTTCTTTGATCATGAAAAAGATCGGGATTAGCGTCGCCATCATCATGGTGGTCATCCTTGTTTGGGGAATGGGCACATATAATGGATTGGTGAAGAAACAAGAGGCCGTGACAAAGGCTTGGGGCCAAGTGGAAAACGTTTACCAACGCCGTTCCGACCTCGTGCCCAACCTCGTCGCAGTGGTGAAGAACTACACGGAATACGAACAAGGTGTCCTGCTCGCAGTGACGGAAGCACGCGCCCAAGCTGTGAACGCCACTGTCAGCGCAGAAAACCTCGATGAGAAGGAGTTCGCCAACTTTGAAGCCGTCCAGAACGAATTGGGCAAATCATTGAACCGTCTTATCATTACCGTCGAGAACTATCCCGACCTGAAAGCCACCGACAATTACCTCACCCTCCAAGCGCAGTTAGCCGGTAATGAGAACCGCATCCTGACAGAGCGAAACCGTTTCAACGAAGCGGCCAAAGCCTACAATCAAAGCATTCGCCGATTCCCGAACAACCTAATTGCGAAGATGTTTGGATTTGAGAAACGGCCCTATTTTGAGGCTGACATGGGAACTGAAAAGATGCCGGAGACGTTTTGACTTCTCTCCCTGTAATACAACAATCGGGCTGAATCCAAAGACTCAGCCCGACTTGCATTTCAGTAATTGTATCCCATTACGCCTGAGCTGTAGGTGCTCCCATGCTAAACGGGGCAATGCCTCCGCTGTCGTTGATGGGGCCAAACTGTTGCTCGTATTTGGCAATGTTGTCAGCAAGAGCCTTGTACAAACGCTTGGCATTTACCGGATTCATAATCACTCTTGAACGCACCTTCGCCTTGGGCGTACCCGGCATCATTTGCGCGAAGTCGATGATGAACTCGTTCGGCGAGTGCGTGATGATGGCAAGATTGGAGTATTTGCCTTCAGCAATCTCGTCGCTGATCTCGATATTCAATTGGTTTTTCTGATTGTTTTCCATAACTTTGGTTATTAAAGGCGGGGACAACCTTTTGGCTGTCCCCGCAATAGTTAACAGATTAGATACCGGCCTTTTCTTGCAGTTCCTCGTACTCATCGCGAGAGCCCACAATCAAGTCCTCGTATTCGCGCAGGCCAGTGCCGGCAGGAATCTTGTGACCGACAATCACGTTCTCCTTCATGCCGACCAG
Source organism: Candidatus Limimorpha sp. (assembly GCA_041842265.1). Lineage (GTDB taxonomy): Bacteria > Bacteroidota > Bacteroidia > Bacteroidales > F082 > Limimorpha. The sequence continues at coordinate 2,596 of JBGYWU010000038.1, forward strand.
GAAGTCCGACTTGGCGGAAATGGCAGCATTGGTCAACACCTTGGTGGTCTCTTGGAAAGAGGCTGCCGAAATGAAGCTGTCTGTTGCCAAGGCCGCACGAGTGATGCCTTGCAGGACCTGCGTGGCCGTTGCCGGACGTGCGGGTCGCACCTGGGGCAGAGCCAAGTCCTTACGCTTCAAGGCAGACTCTTCCTCACGCAGCTTCATGGCGGAAACGATTTCTCCCTTTTGCAGCTTCTCGGAAGCGCCGTTGTCCTCAACGAAAAACTTGCCGTAAATTTCGTCATTTTCCCCTTGGAAGGTCAGTTTGTTGACCAGCTCGCCTTGAAGGAAGCGGGTGTCGCCCGGGTCGATGATCTCGACCTTACGCATCATCTGGCGCACGATGACCTCAAAATGCTTGTCGTTGATGACCACACCTTGTTGACGGTACACACTCTGTGCCTCGTTGACGATGTATTCCTGCACCTTCATCGGGCCCATGATAGCCAAAATGCTGTTGGGTGTGATAACACCTTCTGAAAGCGGTTGGCCTGCCTTCACGAAGTCGTTCTCCTGAGCCAGAATCTGTTTCGAAGTCGGGATGAGGTAACGTTTCTCTTCGCCCGTCTTTGCAGTAACCACGACCTCACGGTTGCCACGCTTCAATTTCTTTTCAAGGTGTACAATGCCGTCAATTTCGGAAACAACAGCAGGGTCAATGGAGTTGCGTGCCTCAAACAGTTCCTGCACACGGGGCAGACCACCAGTGATATCACCGCCGCCAGAAACGTTACGCGGGATACGCACCAGTTGGTCACCAGAATGGATAGTATCGCCTTCACCAACGATCACATGGGCATCGACAGGCAAATCGTAAGAAACCAAAGTTTCACCATTCTCATCAACAATGTCGATGAGCGGATTCTTGGCTCCCCTCTTGCCCTCTATGATCACGCGCTCGATGAATCCTGTCTCAGCAATAGTTTCATTGCGATAGGTTACACCTTCAATCACGTTTTGGAAGCGTACCTTACCGCTGTACTCAGAAATGATAGTGGCATTGTAGGGATCCCATTCGCAAATCCTGTCTCCCTTCTTCACTTGTTCTCCGGTTTTGAAGAACAACTTGGCGCCATATGGGATGATGGTCGTCATCAAGACCACGTCCGTATGGTTGTCATGCAATTTTAATTCGGCTGAACGACCAATGACAATCTGATACTTGCCGCTGTCCTTTTCAACTTCAACAGAACGGAGTTCGTCGATTTCGAGATAGCCGTCATACTTGGCTTCAGTGCTATTGGCCACCAAGCCTTTCGAAGCCTTACCACCGGAGTGGAAAGTACGCAGAGTCAGCTGGGTACCAGGCTCACCGATAGACTGTGCGGCGATCACACCGACCGCCTCACCCTTCTGCACCAACTTGCTCGACGACAGGTTGCGGCCGTAGCAGTTGGCACACACACCGCGCTTCGACTCGCAAGTCAGCACGGAACGAATCTCAACGCTCTCAAGCGGCGATTCGTCGATGGCTTCAGCAAGGGTCTCGTTGAGTTCCTGACCGCTGGCAGCAATGAGTTCACCCGTCTGCGGGTGGAACACATCGTGCAAGGCCACGCGACCGAGAATGCGGTCATACAACA
>JBGYWU010000039.1:0-29406 GCA_041842265.1 Candidatus Limimorpha sp.
CTTCTGTGGAGTTCTATCACACCCGTACCGAAGAACGCATTGATAATTTTGCGCTTCTGGATTGCAGTTTCGGCTACACCTTCCGCAAAGTCAAGTTCACTTTGGATGTCAACAATATCCTCGATACCAAGAATTTTGTTTATTCCTATTATTCAGGTATTTACGGGTATTATTCCGCCTATTCCATCCGTCCAAGGAGTGTCATGTTGACGGCACAGTTTAAGGTGCTGTGAATTGAGTATTCGGGCGATTCAGTTTTATTAATACGACAAATTCTATATTTTTGCCTGCGCAAAACTTCATCTTTATGAAAAAACTCCTTCTCTCCTCACTCCTTTTGCTTTCTTTGGGCACTATTGCCCAAAAACAATACATCCTGCAATCGCCCGACAAAGACATTACCGTCACCGTAGTAATGGGCGAACAAATCTTTTATTCCGTAACACACGGCAACACCTCCGTGCTGGCTCCATCGGCCATAGGAATGCAACTGACCGACGGCACAGCAATAGGACAAAATCCTGTCGTGAAGCATGTCAAGACTCGTTCAGTCAATCAAAGTGTCGAAGCAAATTTCTATAAACGCGCCCAAATTCCAGAGATCTATGAAGAACTGACAATTACCTTGAAAGGCAATTACAGGCTCATCTTCCGTGCCTACGACGAAGGCGTGGCCTACCGCTTTGAAACCAATTTCCGCAAGCCAATAGTCATCGAAAGCGAAACGGCAGACTTTAATTTCTACTCTGATTGTCAAGTGTTTATTCCTTATGTCCTTAAAAACGCCGGACAAGAAGGCGACATCATCCAACAGCAATTTTTCAACTCGTTTGAAAACACTTATACAAGGACGAAACTGAGCCAGATGAATCCGGAGCGTTTGGCTTTCCTTCCGCTGTTGGTCGAGCTCAACGACGGCAAGAAAGCCGTCATCACCGAAGCCGATCTGGAACATTTCCCCGGCCTTTATCTCCGCAACGAGAAGGGCAAAAACGGCTTCACGGCCTTACATGCCGGTTATCCGAAAGCCACCATGCAAGGCGGATACAACAACCTTCAACATATAGTGAAAGAACGTGAGAACTACATCGCCAAAACCGAAGGAGAACAAAGCTTCCCTTGGCGTTGCATCATCATTTCAGAGGAAGACAAGGAATTGGCTGACAGCGATATGGTTTATCTTTTGGCCGCACCTTGCCGCCTTGAGGAGACCTCATGGATTGAACCCGGGAAAGTGGCTTGGGACTGGTGGAACGCTTGGAACATTTATGGCGTTGACTTCGAGGCAGGCAACAACAACGACACCTACAAGTACTATATTGACTTTGCTTCACAGTACGGAATCGAATACGTCATCTTAGACGAAGGCTGGGCCGTCAACAAACAGGCCGACCTCTTTCAAGTGGTTCCCGAAATCGACATAAAAGAGCTGGTGGACTTTGGTGCAGAACGCAATGTGGGTATCGTGCTTTGGGCGGGTTATGCCGCCATCGACGAGGACATGGAACGCGTCTGCAAACATTATTCGGACATGGGCGTAAAAGGCTTCAAGGTTGACTTCATGGACCGCGACGACCAGTTGATGGTAGACTTCTACTACCGCTTGGCCGAAACCGCCGCCCGCCACCACCTTCTCATCGACTTTCATGGTGCCTACAAGCCAACAGGCCTGAACCGCACCTATCCCAATGTACTGAACCATGAGGGCGTGTACGGTTTGGAGCATGCCAAGTGGGACAGCCAAAGCGACTTTGTTACCAACGAAGTCACCATCCCTTTCATCCGCATGGTGGCCGGCCCGATGGACTACACCCAAGGTGCCATGCGAAATGCCACAAAAAACAACTTTGCCCCCATCTTCACGGAGGCGATGAGCCAAGGCACGCGTTGCCGACAATTGGCCGAGTATGTGGTTTTTGAATCGCCTTTCAACATGCTCTGCGACAGCCCAAATCATTATAGAGAAGAAGATGAATGCACACGATTCATCGCCAGTGTGCCTACAACATGGGATGAGACCGTCGCCCTTGGCGGCAAGGTGGGCGAATATGTGGTCATCGCCCGTCGCAAAGACTTCCGCTGGTATGTCGGCGCTATCACCAATTGGGAGGAGCGCGACCTTGTTATCGACCTTAACATACTGCCTAACTTCGGTGCCAAGTCGGGACACATCTTTCACGATGGCATCAACGCCAACCGTGCCGCCCGTGACTATGTGGAAGAGACAATTCAAGTGATGGGCAACAAGGCGCAAGTGCACCTCGCCCCAGGCGGAGGTGCCGTAATGGTGTTTTGACCCAAAAAGACGAGCGGAAGTCAGGACTGTTTTTTCTTCTTCATCAAGCCAATAGTCCCCTTTACCAAGTCCTTCTCCTTCCAGCAGACAAAGACAAAGAAGGCTGAAAGCAGGCCAATATTGACCACCAATTTCCAAAGGGTGTTGTCGATGGAGATGTATTTTTGGGCATAGAACAAAGCAATGGCCAAGACAAAATATATTCCCGCCGATTTCAAATCGTATGGAATCGGAGCTTTCTTCTGTCCGACCACATAAGACAGCACCACGCAAATGCCATAGCCCGCAAAACCGCCCCAAGCGGAGGCCATATAACCATATTTCGGGACGAAAATGAAGTTGATGGCCAACAAGACGACACAACCGATGGCGGAGAAGACGGCACCCCACCAAGTCTGGTCCGTTAGTTTGTACCAAAACGACAGGTTGAAGTAGATGCCCATAAAAATCTCAGCCATCATCACGATGGGAATGACACGCAGCCCTTCCCAATAGCCGGAATCAACAAGGTATTTGAGGATGGGCAGGAACATCTCCACGGCAAGAAAGGCAAACAAGGTGAAGACAATGAAGTATTTCATCACTTTGGCCTGAGTCTCCCTATCGGAAGTGTCCTGCTTGGCTCCAAAGACGAAAGGTTCGTAGGCATAGCGGAAAGCTTGTGTAATCATTGCCATGATCATGGCTATCTTGACACAGGCCCCATATATGCCCAATTGCACAGTGCCTTCCACTCCGGGAACAAGATAACGGTAACAGATTTTATCCGCGACTTGGTTAAGAATGCCAGCCAAACCCAACAGCAGAATAGGCCATGTGTAATTCAACATCCGCTTCAGCAATTTGAAGTCAATTCCCAACTTCAGTTTCTTGATTTCGGGAATGAATCCGAAAGTGACCGACATGGTGCAAATCAGGTTGGCGATGAAGATATACCCTACCTGATAGCTGGCTTGATACCATCCCATCAGTTCAGGATACCGACCCTTCAGATAAGGCGCAAGATAGAAGATGAACAGGTTCAAAAGCAGGCTGAGAACGATGAAAGAAAGCTTTAGAACCATGAATTTGACAGCACGGTTTTCATAGCGCAGCCTTGCGAAAAGGATGGACTGAAAAGCGTCGAAAGCCACGATGACGGCCATTATCTCCACAAACTCTTGGTTTTCAGAATAATGCATGGCTCCCGCAATGGGTGTCAAGAACACGGTGACGAGAAAGGCAAACAATAGTGAGACGAAGCCCACGGAGAGACCGGCGGTAGAGAAAGCCTTATCAGGGTTGACACCTTCCTTATTTGAAAAACGGAAGAAAGTGGTCTCCATACCAAAGGTGAGGATGACCAGCAATAGGGCTGTATAGGCATATAAATTGGTTACAATGCCATAGCCGCCCGATTCGGCAGCCATCCTATGGGTGTGGATAGGCACGAGCAGGTAGTTCAAGAACCTGCCGATGATGCTGCTCAAGCCGTAGATAGCGGTTTGTTTCGCCAAGGATCCTAATCTGTTTTCTGTCATAACGCTTTGTTTCTACATCAACAATAGATCATGTTCAGCTGAAGTCAATGTTCTTCGGCAATTCGATGATAAATTCAGCCCCCTCCCCTTCTTGGCTTGTGAAAGAGATGGTTCCACCGGCGGCATGCACAATATTGTAGGTCAGCGAAAGACCCACACCTGAACCTCCTGTCTTGGTGGTGAAATTGGGCAGGAAAATCTGTTTCTTGTCTTGCTCCTTGATACCCTTGCCGTTGTCTTTCACACTGATGACCATCACCTCATCGGTATTCTTCAGCACCACCTCCACCCAACCATCAGTCCTTGTCCCTACTGCTTGCTCTGCGTTTTTGATGAGGTTGGTCAAGGCACTGTTCAAGTTGGTCTTGTCCCCAATAAAAGTATGGTCTTTGGTCTTGTCGTAAGTATAGCGGAAATCTACATTTTCCTTGTTGTCGAATAGACCCACAACATTACCGACAAGCTCAGCCAAATCAAAGGGTTGTGGATGGTTTTCGGGCAGTTTGGCGTAGCGGGAGAAAGACGAGGCAATGTCAGATAAGGCATCAATCTGTTCGATGAGCGTGTTGGTGGTGCGTTGAATTTGTTCTGGCGTGGCCTTGCCGTTGTCGACGTTGCGTTGCAGCAACTGCACGCTAAGGCGCATCGGGGTGAGAGAGTTCTTGATTTCATGCGCCACTTGTCGCGCAACGCCACGCCAAGCCGACTCTGCAACATTGCGTTTCAGTTCGGCGGCGCTCTTCTCCAACTCCACGATGAGTTGGTTGTATTGTTTCACCAAAGCCCCAATTTCATCGTTGGCATTCCATTCTATAGGCTCGTTCTTCTGGTCAATCTTAAGATCGCCGAGTTTGCTCTGAATCAAGGCCAGAGGCTTTGTCAAGCGACGTGTGATGAAAAGAATGATAACCAAGGCGCCACCCAGCAACACAATGATAATATTGAGATAGGTAAGGACAAATCTCAGGATTTCGTTATGCAAATCAGTGGAACTTGAGAAATAAGGCGTATTGAGATAGGCATAAATGTTGCCGTTAGCATCGGTAAGCGGAATGTAGGCCGCGTCATAGTTGCCTTTGCCAAGATATTCTTTGTGATCGAAATACAGGTCTTTGTTGCGGCTTAAACTTTGATATGCATCGGCGTTCATCAAGGGAGCTTGCAGGTTGAGGTCGTGGATTTCTGGTCGGGTGGTGGCCAACAGCTGACCGTTAAGTTGATACAGGTTCAAATCGGTAAAGAAAGTGTTGGCATAATGCTGCAGGATGTCTGTCCACGTGTCTTTCGAGGCCGTACGCATCAATGCGGCAAAGTCAAGGTTGTTGCGCATCTCAAGAGAGAGTGTTCGGATGGTCTCAAATCGGGAATCCGTGATATTCTGGTCGTAAAGAGTACGCATATAGATCACCGAAACCGGGCCTATGGCGATTAAAGAGAGACCTAGTGTCATCAAAACCACAGCCTGCAAGCGCGTTCGGAAACTCCGATCACGCCATTTCCGATGCTCTTTTGGCCTTATCAACCAGACAATGAACAGGAAGGGCAACGAAAGGCCAAGAAAAAACAGGGCAAACGGTGCCGTTTTTTGCGAAAAACTTTTGGTCGGAGTGCTGATTACAAGAGCATTGTTCTCGCTGTCGATGATAGCGTAATGCTTGTATTTGCCGGAATAACTAAATTCGTTGTCTTTGACTTTCAGGCTGTTAAGAAAATTGGGATATATGTAACGACCATATTTGTAAACCAAAAGATTTCCTCGAAAACTGGCAACAGAAAAATCGTATGGTTTCTTGCTATTGTTTGCCTTCAAGAGTTGAGGGAGACCAAAACCCTCAGGCCCAATAGGTTTGTAAAACTCAAAATAGAGTGCCTTTTGCCTCAACGAATCTTTTGACACAACATCAATTCTTCCTAAGTAATTGGGGTCCAATGTGTAATAATCCATGAAAAACAGATTATCTCCTATCCGCTCGTTACTGTTGTTGGTCAGTTTTTCCATAAAGTAGATGTCGCATTCGGTAACAAATCCCTCTGGCTGTATGGCGATCTCCTCTCCTGGATCACACAGGGTCAATGTTGCCGAGTAAGCCCGCATCGTCTCATCGAAGAGCAAATCCTTAGAATAGCCGAGAATGACATCAGCCAACACATTGCTTTCGGCAAAAAGCATTTCCCTTACCGCCGTGTCCGCCTTTATTTGATGGGCGAATTGGACGTAGCTGGTCTCAAAAGCCAAATCGCGTTTCTCCATCAGGTGTCGTGCCTGCCAACGCATCTGAATGTTTTCGTTCCTGATTCCTATCTTATTGTAAAAATAAGTCCCGACCAATGACATAAGCAAGATGAAAAGAACACCGCCACCAAGGGTTCGAGGCCTCATGCCGTCGTGTGAGCGTGTCTTGCGGCGTTTTCCCCAGACCAAGAACAAGCCAAAAACCAGCAAAATGAGTGAGACCAAGAGCCATAAATAGCGAAAAGGCCTCTTTATTGCAGGTTGCCCGGCAATTTGGTAGGTAGCCAAGACTTTACCTTTTCCATTCAACAAAGAGATTCCGATCCCATCGTCAAGAAGACGGAAATCGGCATCAACAAAGCTGGGAATCATCGGATTCACATTCTCAAAATAACCGTTCTCGACCGGATAGGAAGTATTGACCAATTGATAAACAAAATAAGTCATGTTGCCACTTTCGAACGACTTGACATAATAATTGCCCGATAGCAAGTGACAAATTGTATCATGCCCGATAACGACTTTCCGTTTCATCAACCTGGGATTGACATCATTTCGATTCCAATACAGCAACGAATCGCTCATAAAAATCGTCAACCCGGTCTTGGAATTCTCAAGCACATCATGGTCAAGTCCAATTTCTATTTGGGATTGCATGAGCTTGTCCATGCTATAAACAGAATGCTGTATAGCCCGATTGAGAAAGTTTTGTCTTAAGGAAAGATGAAAAAGCAATCCCAGTATCAACAAAAAGGCAATACTGGCAAAACAGAAAACAAAACCAATTCTCTTTGATCTTATACAGTTCATTTCCACTTTTTATGAAAACCAAAATATGTATCTGATATTGTGTACATTACAAAATAGTCACAATCAATGCGAATCCTTTTGAAAACGAATTGTCAACCCTTTTCCAAATCGAATTGCTTGAAAATGTCAATATCAATAAACGCTCAGTTTTCATTTCTCTTACCGAAAACGAAAACCAAACTAGACCATTCTCCAGACCGCATGGCTTTTACATTTGAAATCCATCCTCTCATCAGTCCACGAAGAAATGCAAATGAATGCCTCTTATACAGCTCGCTCAAATAAGAAATGTAATAGGCATCCCATTTTAGCTTATCCGTCCGCAATAGTTGTAGACCATTGGATTTGAACATATTAGTCAAGACAATACGATTGAAATGGCTTAAATGTCGGGGTACATCATATCCTGCCCAGAAATGCTTGTAATGTTGGGCATCATAAGATTTGTAGTTAGGAAGGGCAACAACAACAACTCCACCTGGCCTAATAAGTCTCTGCAATAGCGCAACTTCATGTTTCAAATCATCAATATGTTCTAGGACATGCCACATCGTAATCAAATCAAAATATCCATCAGGGATATTGTCCAAATCAGCACTTGGAATAATGTTGCCCTTCATGCGTTTTTTGGCAATGGCCATGGCATTCTCGGAAGGTTCAACACCTGTACACGACCATCCATGCGATTCGGCCGTATGCAGAAAGTCGCCGACACCACATCCAATATCCAACACATTCCCAACTGGCATTCCTTCGGTGGCCATTTGATATTTATGCTTAAGATTAATCCTTTTTACAGACTCATAGACCCTTGGAATGAATCCTTTTTTGTTTTCGTTATGGCTATAGTACTCATCGGACTTATAATAGTCTGCGATTTTGTCCATTGACGGTCGCGGCATGGTATAAAGCAGGCCGCAATTCTGACATTCACAAATATGAAAGTCTTCTTTTGTCAGAAACTCATCCCTCAACCATAAGTGAATCTGCGCTTTGTCGGAGCTGCACCACGGGCATTTGTTATTCATCATATTTCTCGTGTTTCATGTGAAACAATAATGTTATCTTCCTAAAAATATGGCCAATACGTTGATATCTGCAGGTGAAATCCCGCTAATTCTTGAGGCTTGTCCTAAGGTTTCGGGACGATACCGGTTTAGTTTTTCCCGAGATTCAAATGACAGGGACGGGAGGCTGTGAAAATCAAAGTCACTCGGCATTTTCACATTCTCCAATCGTCTGAGTTTATCGGCAAGCTCGTTTTCCTTTTCAATATAACTGTCATATTTGATTTGAATCTCAGCTTCTTCAAGGCAATCCCTGATGAATCTGTCTCGATTCTTAAACTGGCCCAACGAAGAAACCGTGTCTATCATTTCCGTCAAATTGATCTGTGGCCGCAACAATAGACTGGACATTTTCACTTTTTGTTCAATCCTTGTGCTTTCATTTTGCTCCAACAAGCCATTGATTTCATCGGGGAAAACATAGTTTTCATCAAGGAAGCGTTTGATTTCCTCCACTTTTTGGTGTTTTTCCTGATACTTCAGGTATCGGTCTTCTTTTGCCAAACCAATTTGGTAAGATAATTCAGTCAAACGGGCATCTGCATTGTCTTGGCGCAGTAGAATCCGATGCTCTGCCCTGCTGGTAAACATTCTGTAGGGTTCATCAACGCCTTTGGTAACGAGGTCATCGATGAGTACGCCAATATAAGCTTCGAATCTGGACAACACCAAAGGATCGTCGTCCCTCAGTGCCAAACTGGCGTTTATTCCCGCCATGAGACCCTGGCATGCCGCTTCCTCATACCCTGTTGTTCCATTGATTTGTCCCGCGAAATACAGTCCGTGCACGGACCGCGTCTCCAAGGAATGATGCAACTGCTCAGGTGGGAAATAATCATATTCGATGGCATAGCCTGGACGGAAAATTTTAGCGTTTTCAAATCCTTCGATTTGTCTTAAGGCATCGTATTGGATATAATCGGGCAAGGATGAGCTGAAGCCATTGAGGTAATATTCCTCAGTGGCCCATCCTTCGGGTTCAACAAAAAGTTGGTGAGAGTCCTTTCCTGCGAAGCGGTCTATCTTATCTTCAATGCTGGGACAATATCTCGGGCCAACTCCCTGTATTCTCCCGTTGAACATAGGCGAGTATTTGAAACCCTTTCGAAGAACATCATGCACCTTTGAAGAAGTATGCGCTATCCAACAGCTCCTTTGTTTGGCGATTTTGAACGGTTCCGTATATGAAAAACCGACCACTTCGTCATCGCCTTTTTGCTCTACAAGTTTGCTGAAATCAATGGTTCGTCCATCGATACGCACGGGAGTTCCCGTCTTTAAACGTTTAACCTCAAAACCAACTTCTTTCAATTGCTCACTAACGCCATGGCAGGCCTTTTCGCCCAACCTACCTCCAGAGAAATGGAGTTCACCTATATGAATCAAACCGTTGAGGAAAGTGCCATTGGTTAGGATCACCGCTTTGCCATGGATTTCTCCGCCCATCATTGTCTTTACCCCCTTCACACAGTCACCCGCCACCAAAAGTCCAACAACTGTGTCTTGCCAGAAATCGACATTGGGTGTTTTCTCCAACATGCTGCGCCATTCAGCAGAGAACATCGTCTTGTCACTTTGGCAACGCGGACTCCACATCGCGGGTCCTTTCGACTTGTTGAGCATCCTGAATTGAATCATGGTGCGATCACTAATGACGCCGGAATAGCCACCCATAGCATCAATCTCTCGCACGATCTGCCCCTTGGCTATTCCGCCCATGGCGGGATTGCATGACATGGATGCCATCAAACGCAAATCCATGGTGACGAGCAATACCTTGCAGCCCATATTGGCCGCGGCTGCCGCTGCCTCACAGCCTGCGTGACCGGCCCCAACAACAATGATATCATACGGTTCAAAATACATCCTTATTTCAGTGTTTCACGGGAAACAATTATTATATACTATTGATAATCAATATTTTATAAACAAAATTCTTTATTACATGACCCAGTCGCCGTTTGGTCGTAATAACGCCAACGCCTCTTCCTCCAAGCTGCGCATCTCCCTCTTCTCTTCTTCAGTTTGGTCGTCATAACCAATGAGGTGCAGCACACCATGAATGATAACCCGATGCAACTCGCTCTCAAAACTGCGACCAAAGGTTTCGGCATTCTCTTTGATGCGGTCTACACTGATACAAAACTCACTCGAAAGCACAGCCACACAATCAGTCAATGGGAAGGTTACAATGTCGGTGTAGAAGTCGTGACCCAGCCGCTCTCTGTTGATCTCCAACAATTTGTCGTCACTGCAAAAATAGTAGTGCAACTCCCCCACCCTCTTGCCATGCTGCTCAGCAATCCCACAAATCCAAGCTTTGACCATTGAAGGGGCAAGGGCTGGCATACTCACATCCATTGTACTGAACCTAATCATTTCAGTTGCTGCTTTTTTTCAAGTAATACACGTTGATTTTGTCCTTGTAATACGGGGCATACTCAATCGGGGTGGTCTTCAGAAACTCCTGGTTCTTCCGAAGCGTTTCCTTGTATAGTACCTCGTCAATTTGACGGTCGAAATGTGTTCCTTTGAACTCATTCGACTTCCGTTTCTCCTCCTGTTCCCGCTTCTCTTGTGCTTTTTGCGATTCCAACATTCTCGATTCGATGCGCCGGCTGCGCTCAATCATCTGACGATTGATCTTTTTGTTCACCAAATCCTCCTCCAACCTTTCCATGTCCTTGATGATTTCATTGAGACCGTCGTCACCAATCTGTCCGTTTGCCTTCATGTCATTAAGCATCTGCTGCATACCTTGGCGCAACATCTCTTGTTCGGCTGCCATGCGGGCAAATTCTTCGCTCATGGAACTGGGCGTCCGCTGCCCAGACTGTTGCATTTGTTGTTGCATCTTTTCGAGCTGCTCACTCAATTGTTGCTGCAACTGTTCCATTTTTTTCATGCTCTGTTGTCCTTGGCTGCCGGGTTTCGACTGGCAGCTTTGCATCGGCATGCCCATCGATTCCATACTGTTCTCCATATTCTCCAACGACTCAGCCAGCATCAGAGCCAAGTTGTTCATTGCCATCATAGCGGTTTGCTGATGGCGCACGGCTTGAGAGAGTTTTATTTCATTGACATACCTCATGGCGTTTTCGGTTTGATTCTCAATGGTATGCAACTCATCAAACACGAAATTCTGTATCATGGGCTGTCGCTTGGCCATCATGCGTAACGAGTCGCGAACCATGCCGAAGTTGTCAGCCACTTCCTTTTGCCGGATGATTTTTTCGGCCAAAGAAGGGTCATCGGAGCGCATACTTCCAATTTCGGCCATCAGTCCCTCCTGCTCGTGCGATGCGTGAACCACATTCTCGAGCAAGACACGCAGCAAATGGGCGTCTTCGGCCATCTGTTCCATGCCTTGCATTTGCATTTGCATCATCATCTGGTTTGCCATCTGCTGCATTTTCTGACCAGCATTTTGTTTTTTTTGCTGCGCTTCTTGCGGTTGGTCGTTGAGCGCGTTCTGCATGGCATCTTGCAGGTCTTGGTCGATACTGTCCTGCATCTCCTCGTCCTTTTGCATGTTGAAAGGATCATTGAGCGTCTCATTCTTCTCCAACAGCTTGTCAAATTCTTCCATCATCTTGCCGAACTCCTCTTTGGCCACTTCAGGCGACTTCTGGTCGTGCTCCTCCCCTACTTTATTCAGGTTGTCGGCATTTTGTTGAGACAATTCCTCACCAAGTTCGCCCAATTTGTTGGCCAAGTCAATAAAGTCTTTCTCTATCTTGAGCTGTTCCAAAAGTGAAAGGTTGCGCTCAAGCAGTTCCTGCATGGATTGGTTGTTCATCTTGAGGTTCTGCATCACTTGCTGCATTTCCTCACGGGGCATTTCTTCAAGGAGCTTGTCGATCTCTTCCATCATCTTTCTGAGTTCTTCGGGTATCACCTCTTCGAAAAGCTTGTTGATCTGTTCTTGCTTCTTGATGAGGTCCTCGTCGGCAAGGCTGTGTTCCTTCATAAAATCCGACAGATTTTCCTGTTCCTCTTGGAGTTTATTCCACTCATCCTGAATCTGTTGCTGTTTTTCCAAAAGGCTTTTCATTTTCTCCTTGTCGGACCAGTCCAACTGCTTCTTCTGGACGAGATCCTGTAGCATTTTCTCAATCATAGCCTGAAGTTTGTCGGCTTCTTGCGACTTCTCTGAAAGTCGCTCCATAATGTCCTCGGACTGCTGGTTGGCGATACTGTCCAAAGCGGACTCAGAAGGCTTGAAATAGGTGAAAGTTTCGGAGCGCTTTGATTTTGGGCCATGGAAACCGTCATTGTCCCAAACTTCAAAATAAACTTCCATGTTTTGCCCGGGCATAATCCCAAGGCTGTCCATGTTGAATTGGTAGAAAAAAGAAGAACGCGACTGGCCCAAGTCCATTGGCACAGTCTTGACGATGTTTTTCACTATGGGCTCCCTAACCATACAGTTGAAGGTAAGCTTGCTGAAGCCGTAATCATCAGTAACGAGACCCGAGAAATACACATCGGTAGTGAGTCGCTCATCGAACGACTCCACCCGAATGTCGGGATAGGCGTCAGGCAATACATCTACAGAAAAGGGAAGAGGATCAATGCTTTGATTCCATTTGTTCAGCACCTTCACCGAGAACTGGGCGGATTGCGCCGCAATGAATTGATATTCAAACAAATTATCGATGGCTGATAAAGTTGTGGCCAACGAATCGCGGATAACGGTCATTTCCTCCGTGTCGCGGGTCGTGAAGCTGAAAATAAGCTGGGTACCTTGGGGGACGATAAGTCTCGTTTTGGCCTCTATGGCTTCATTGCTGCGGTGTATATAGGCAGGGTATCGCAACTCACAGCGGTAGGAGAGCAGGGTTGGGTTGGGACGCACCGTAATGCGCAAGGGGCGGCTGATGTATCCACCACCTATCACATTAAACGTCAAGTCGTTGTATAAGTTCTTGAAGGTGTATCCGAATTCGTTAACCGAGACTTTGGTCATCAGCTGTTGTCCCAAATCACTCTTCACATAAAATGCGTCAGGAATGCGATCGCCCGTAACACGGATGTTGAATTTCACTTCCTTACCCTGGGTCGTTTCCATTTTATCTTGTTCAATCTCAACCTGATAGGGAAGTGGTTTCTCAAATTGTTGCCCGTAGTTGACGATACGCTGTGTGGGTTGCACGGCAAATGACGGCAAAAACACCATCAAGGCTAATAATAGGAGGAGCGAACCAAAAAAGACACCGAAATACTTCAGGTTGCCACGAAAATCGACAGCGTCAGAAAAGTGAATAGGAGAGAGGCGAGCGCTTCGCTGCTCGATGGTGGCCGCCAAAAGAGCGTTATCGGAATCTTGCTCCATCTGGTTACTCAACTGTATAGTATTCAGCAGTTTATCCTTGATTTCGGAAAAAAATCTGCCGATCAGCACAGAGGCCTGTTCCACCGACATCTTCTTTCGGAAACGGATGAGGTTGACGAGCGGGATAAGGAAATGATACACCAAAACAAAAGCGCTGCCCGCCAATAAAAACAGCAACAAGACAAAGCGACCCTTAGGCGGAAACCACGAGAAATACTCCAGCCCATTGATGAGCAGGTAGAATGCAATCCACAGCACGGCACCCAACAACACGCCTTGAATCAACCGGTTAAGGTAGTATTTCCGCGTGAAGCCCTCGATTTTCTCTATCAATTTGTCGGGTGCAGACATGTCCAAAATAGAATGAACTGCAAAAATACACAAAAAAAGAGTTCCGCGGAACTCTTTTTTAAGCGTGAGCCACATGTCGGACTCGAACCAACGACCTACGCATTACGAATGCGTTGCTCTACCAACTGAGCTAAAGTGGCCTCCCAATAGTGGCCGCAAAAATACAACATTTTCAGCAATCAGGCGCATTTTTTCAAAAAAAACCACTTTCTTGCTTGCCATCAAAAAAATATCCAAAATTCTTCATTTTATAATAAACTGACGTTCAAATATTTAAATCATATTAATCATAAAAACTCACTAAATAACTAAAATAATAGTTTTATAAGTAAAATATTCGCTATATTTGCAGCGTTGAAATATGGAAAAGAAACAGTTCCTCAAATAATGAAGAAAACCTGCAACATATTATTATTTTTGGCGCTGTCGGTTGGGCTGTTGGCCTCGTGCGCGACACATCCGGCGCGATTTGCCACGCAAATCTCCGACACGGCCCAATATGTCATCCTTGACCGCGCCGGCATTCAAGACCTCTACATCCCGAAAAACAACCGCATAGAAACACTTTCGTTGACCGAAAACAATCTTGACCACATTCCCACTGCCATCAAAAATTGCAAACACCTGAAAAACCTGAATTTGGAAGGGAACCAAATCAGACACATACCGAATTGGTTGATACAATTGGATAGCCTGGAAGAAATCAACTTGAATTTCAATCAGCTGAAGTTGCGTCGGTCGGATGTCCGTCGCCTTGCGAAAGTCAAAGGAATTTTGCTGGCCGGCAACCACATCAACCGACTGCCGAGCAATGTGGGACGCTTGCAATGCGAAAACCTCAATCTGGCCAAAAACAACCTCCATTCGCTGCCCAAGTCGTTCGCCAAACTCAACCAGATGAAAAGCCTCATCTTTTATGAAAACGCCTTCGAAAGCATTCCCGAAGTGTTGGCCGATTTCAAAAAACTGATACACCTCGACTTTTACAAGAATCGGCTTACAGAGATCCCTGATTTTATGGGGAATATGGAGAACTTGCAGCAGTTGTTCATTTCGTACAACAAGATTGAAGTGATTCCCGACACGGTGCGCAACCTGAAACGACTGAAGTATCTCTACATCCACCACAACGAGCTGCATTTCCTCCCCACATGGATTGTGGAAATGAACTCCATCGAAAGGCTCAGCGTGGGCTACAACCATCTGCTGGAATTGCCCGACCTGTCGAAGATGAAAGCCCTGCTGGAATTCGACTGCGAGCACAATCTGATTGAGCGTTTCCCTTGGGAATTGGTCGAAAAGCCGGAGATGGAAATCCTAGTGGTGCGCGACAATAGTTACCGGCTGAGCTTCCAGGAAACCATACAACTCAATAATGCCAACAAATCAAAAAGAATAGTATATCAATAAAGAATTGAAAATGAAAGAACTAACAAAATCTGAAGAACAAGTAATGCAAGTGCTGTGGAAAATTGGTGAAGGTTTCGCCAACGAAATCATGAGCGCATTCCCCGAACCCAAACCGGCATACAACACCGTGCTGACCATCATCAAAATCCTTGAGAATAAAGGCTTCGTAACACATGAGACTTTCTGTCGTGCCAACCGCTACACGACTACTATCGGCAAGGAGGAATACTCGAAGCGCTTCCTCAGCAGCGTAGTAGAACGGTATTTCAACAACTCCTATCTCGACCTTGTGTCGGCTTTCGCCAAAAAAGAAAATTTCAGCCTTGAAGAGCTGGAGGCATTGCGCAAAGTAATCGATGAGGCCATAACCGAAGAAAGGAAATAAGCCATGAACGCACAGCAACTCATCATCCGTCACCTGTTGCCCGTTGCAGGAGGCATCATGCTGCTCTGGATCGCCTATCGCTTGCTGTTCCTCAACAGCAACAGACTCAAATTCAACCGTTTATTCCTACTCACGGCAATGCTGTTTTCCATAACCTTGCCGCTGATTAGCCCAGTAATTGGCATGAGTTCGCCGCAAGTGGCTGCCTTGAAACATAACCTGTTCAACAGCTTCCTGCTGAACGAAATCATGGTTATGGAAAGGCCCTTGGCACTGCCAGAAGTCATGGTGGAAACGGGATCACAGCCGCATTCCAGCTTATGGCAGGTTCTCATTGCCATCTACTTATTGGGTGTCGGTGTGATGACACTTCTTTTATTCATCAAAATCGGGAAACTCGCCTTTATGATAGCCCGCTCACCCAAGGAAAAACGCGGGGGCTACACGGCCATCTTCACGGCTCGTGAGCAAGGGGCTTTCTCCTTCCTTCGCTATGCATTTTTTCCGAATAAGGAAGTTTCGCCCGACATTGTGAGACACGAGTTGAGCCATATCAGACATCACCATTCGTGGGACATCCTCTTCACCGAGGTAATGATGGTACTACAGTGGTTTAATCCTTTCATTTACAGATATAAAAAGGAGCTACAAAGCCTCCATGAATACCAGGCCGACCGCGATGTGGTGGCAACCGGCGTTGACAAGAAAAACTACATGATGTTGATTTTGCAGCAGTGCACGGCTGCCGATTTCAGCGGAATGGGCAATAATTTCAGTTTAATACTCACTAAAAAAAGAATCAAGATGATCACAAAAAACGAAAAGGCCAAGGGCCTCTGGTGGAGGCTTTTGGCGACATTGCCGGTGCTGGCTATCCTACTGGCTGCCAACACGAAAGTGAGGGCACAAGAGCAAAAGTCCGAAAAAATCGACATTAAGGTCGAGATGGGATGGTTCGAAATCTATGACGATTTCGGCAACCCGATAAATCTGACGGATACCATCATTTATAACGAAGATGGTTCTTTCGTTCAGTTTAAGACCACCGAGGCTCCAGATCCGATTTCAGGCGAGATACACAACAAAATCACTGCCACTTGCCACAATGCCGACGGAACGCCCAACCAGAACATCCAATTCCATATCAGCGCCATGGAAAAACATGGCGACTCGACGATGTACCAAGTAGACCCCTTCACCCTTACTGTTGATAAATACAAACTCAGAATCTTAACCACCGAAGACAATCCTGCTCGGGCAATGGAAAAGGACAATGACACCGTTTTCCAAATCGTACAACAAATGCCAAAGTTTCCCGGCGGCGGGAATGCATTGATGGATTATGTTGGCAGCAACATCACCTATCCGCAGGAGGCACAAGACAAGGGCATCCAAGGCCGTGTATTCGTCAGTTTCGTCGTCGAAAAGGACGGCAGCATAGGCGAGGTGAAACTGTTGAGAGGCATCGGGGGCGGCTGCGATGAGGAGGCAATGCGTATGGTGAAGAACATGCCGAAATGGAAACCCGGAATGCACGACGGGAAACCCGTAAGGGTGTCTTACCAGTTGCCTGTTTTTTTCAAACTCAGGGGGGACAAACCCGCGGATGAAAAAACTGAAAACCGGTAAATCCGCTTTCGTCATTATTTGCCCAAGCAGGGCTGCCACGGTGTGGCAGCCCTATCTTTCATTACAACCGCCATAAAAAGTCCCATACATTTGCCCCACGACCCTTTAAAGAAATTATCTTGGCACCGAAACCATAATTACAATCTGATTATGAAACACTTCACAAAAGAAGGTCAGCTTTTGGATTTGGACATTGGCCGGCCTTGAGCCATTAGGACAATCTCCTTGATTATCAATAGGCCAAGGAATTAGTTTGGATTGAGCATGATGTTGGTTTGGCAAGGCTTTTATGCGATAATCAACTGCTCCGACCGAATTTTTGGCACATATTGCACCCCACTTTCTTCGCGATAGTAAGCCAGATTGCTACCTTCATCCACAGGCTGCAGTTTGATTGTTTCCATGCCTTTGCCGATGGCCAATAGCAATAGTGGCTCATAAGGCAGTTGGAAGGCTTCTATGATTTTCGCCTTATTGAAGGCACCTATCATGATACCGTTCAGCCCCATCTCACTGGCTTTCAATAACATGCTCTGCGCCGCAATGCCGAGGTCGATGTCGACAAACCTATTCTCAGGCACGGTGCTGCACATGATGATGAAGGCCTCAGGTTCAGTGCCGGGAAAGGGGAGGTGCAACTCGGGCAGCAGGCCGCCCAGTTTCATGTTTTGAAGGATGGTGCCGGCACCAGTTTCTCGGGTCACCAATTTAAAGCGAAGCACTTGCTGGTTCTTCGCTGAGGCAATCTTGGTATTGACGGCCACAATGCGCTCCAACATGTCTTGTTTCACGACAAAGTCTTTATTGTAACCGCGATAGCTACGGTTTTTCTCCATTAGTGTTTCAATCGAGGCATGTTTGACAACCGATTTTTTCGCGCCTTTGCCAAAGACTTCCTCATAGCGTTTTTCCAAATACCCGTCGGCCATAATGTGTTGAAGTGCTTATTCTTAATAGTTGTATAATTTGCCGTCATTGAGAAGACCGTTAAGCAATCCCAATGTAGTGTTGTCGGTTTCTTACTAGGCGGCGAAGATACAATTAATTTCTTAAACTGCAACTTTCAAAACCCAGCATCCAAAGGATTGCCTGATAAGACTGCGTGACGGCCGCCGTTGTAGAGTCGTTTCCTGAAACGTCTCAAAGGTAGTGAAAGAATAGCTGGTGATTCTTTGAACCCGGATTTTTTTGGAATATCTTTCTAAGAAATCCGTGTCCTATTATTTTTCGTATTTTTGCGGCATGAAAAAGCGCTTGCTGAAAATTGGTTCCCTTCTGATGGCCATTTTGGTGCTGTTCGTCTCGGTAGGCTGGGACGTATGCTTCCACTATTGCACGACGAGCAAAACGCTTTCGAGCCGCATCGGTATGGGGGCGCCGGTTCACGCGCAATGTTCCGACCATAGCCACTGCCTTGGAGATATTCACGAAAACAATCCTAATGCGCTCCATTTCGAGGAGAAAGGCTGCTGCGAGGATTTCGACAAGCGAATCCAACTTACTGACTCTTTCACTTTTTCGTTCGACAAGCAACAGCTTCCACATTTTCATCCCACTACCTTGGTTCATCTCGACACGCAATGTCTTTCGTCTGAATTGAATCAAGTCATCAACAGTTTAAGGATATGGAAAGTCCCCTTTTTGCCTGTAGGTAAAGCATGGTTGATTTTCCTGTCGAATTTGAGACTCAATCCCTTGGTTTTCTGAGATTATTATCTCGCTTTGCATTCCTTCTAATAGAAATAGAAAAAGAGTGCTGACAAGGTAGCGAAGTCAAAACGCGCATCATCGGGTACTGACTTTCCTCTTGCCATCTTCTCAAGAGAAGAACTACGTAAAGCGATGAGCAGACAATGCTCTTTTTCGGTTGCCACGTTGTGACAGCCCAACTAACCAAATACAATTTCTAATTTTGAATCCAATGAAAACCAAAAGAATAACATTAATTCTCTTACTAATGGCCTTCTCAATGGGCACCTTTGCCCAGCAATTTATCGAAGGCACTGTTTACGAAGAAGCTGAAAACGGCGAGCGCATGCCTTTGCCTGGCGTGAATGTGTATTGGAAAATCGTCAACGAAGGAGTGGTGACCGATGCCGACGGATATTATAAGATACCGCTTCACGACCGTATCGGATGTCTCGTGTTCAGTTGCATCAGCTATGAAAACGACACGGTGCACCACATGGCCGAGACACAGCAATATGACCATGTGTTTTCGAGCATTCACATGCTCAACGAGGTGGAGATAGCGGCCCGACAAAAAGCTTCCTTCATCAATCCAATAAAAGCGATAGCCGTGCAGAACATCACTTCAGAGGGCCTAAAACGTGCCGCCTGCTGCACCCTTGCCGAAAGTTTTGAAACCAACGCCTCGGTGGATGTCTCCTACAGCGATGCCGTTACGGGCGCGAAACAAATTGAACTGTTAGGATTAAGCGGGCTCTACACCCAGATGATGGCCGAAAACATGCCCAATTTTCGAGGTCTTGCCTCGGCTTTCGGTCTCAACTATGTGCCTGGCACTTGGATGAACGCCATCCAAATCTCGAAAGGGACTTCCTCTATCAGAAACGGTTATGAGTCCATCAGCGGACAAATCAACGTAGACTACAAGAAGCCCGAAAAAGGGGAGAGCGAAAAACTGTTCCTCAACCTCTACGGCAACTCCATGACCATGACGGACTTCAACTTCAACACCCGATGGAACGTCGGCCAACATGGCAGCATGATGCTTCTCGGCCACGCCAACTACAACTTTATGCCTTTTGACGATAACGGCGACGGATTCATCGATGACCCAATGGCAAGCCAAGGCAACCTGTTCTTGCGTTACAACTACGCAAAGGACTGGTTTGAGGGCATGTGGGGCGTAAAGGCATTGGGCGAACGCCGTTATGGAGGCATATTAGGCGGCAATCCCTTCGTACAACCCATGGATGACAAGTTCAAAATCAGCACAACGCGCTACGAGGCCTTTTCCAAGACCGGCTTCATTTTCGACCGCGACAACACCAGCCTCGGCATCCAACAACAGTTCACCTATCACGATTTGGGTTCGACCTACTTTGGTAGAACCAACTACAACGCAACGCAACTTTCCTATTATGGCAACGTGCTGTTCGACTCCTACATCGTCAACGACCACCACACCTATTCAGTGGGTGCCAGTTATACCTACGACAAATATGATGAACAACTGAACGACAGCATTTTACAGCGTGTTGAGCAAGTCCCGGGAGTCTTTGCTGAATATGTTTTCAACGACGAGAGCCATTGGAGCATCATTGCGGGCTTCCGTGCCGACTACAACAATTATTACCGGAAGATGCTCTACACGCCCCGTCTGCATGTGCGCTTCAAAACCCATGACGAACTTACACTTCGCCTTTCGGCGGGCAAGGGCTACCGCTCGCCCAACATTTTGGCCGAAAACTCCACCATGTTGGCTTCATCGAGAGTCGTCCGTTTCATGGAGACCCCCAAAATGGAAGAGGCCTGGAACTACGGCATCAACCTGACCAAGGGAATTGATATCGGATGGCGTGAGATTGTCCTACAGGCCGATTTCTACCGCACCGATTTTGTTAACCAAATCGTCCTCGACCGCGATGCCAACGCCCACGAAGTCCGCATCTACAACCTCAACGGGAAATCCTATTCCAACAGTGCCCAGATTGAGGCCAACTGTGAGATTTTCAAGGACTTTGACCTGACTTTGGCCTTCCGCTACAATGACGTGAAGATGACCATCAACGACACGCTGTGCGAGAAACCCTTCGTCAACCGATACAAGGGACTGATAACCTTCTCCTACGCGCCCAAGACTTGGCAGTTCGACTTCACGACCCAATTCAACGGCGACAGCCGCGTGCCCGACCTGAGCGGCAACGCCACTGCCGTGGCCAACCACCAAAACATCGAACGCTCACCGTCTTATGTCATCATGAATGCACAGATTACCAAGAAGCTGGGCAAGTATTGGGAAGTCTATGTGGGCGGCGAGAACCTGAGCAACTACAAGCAAGACTATCCCATCATCTCAGCTGAAAACCCGAATAGCGACGACTTCGATGCCTCCATGGTGTGGGGTCCATTGAGCGGCATTCGGGCGTATTTGGGTGTTCGGCTCCAAGTGAAGTGATTGCTCCCCACATACCCGCTTCGCGTTAGCGAAACACGAAGCCATCCAGAGAAGACAGGTATCTGGATGGCTTCGTCGTTCCTCTTTGCAATGACGCAAAGCGTTGAAAAACAGGCTTTGTCGAATCTGAGTATTCTACACGAGAAAAATAATTGTATTTTTGCAGTCCAAAATCAACGAAGATGAAAAAAATCCTATTGATATTTGCCACTGCGCTGATGATGGTTTCGTGCGGTCAGAACAACAAGGAACAGTCCCAAGTGAAGCCCGGGCAAGAAAACAAATACATCCCCACAGGTGTGCCCATTGCCCCAGTGCCTCATATTGAACTCCCAAAAAACACTGGGTTTGACCCTACCGTCCCAGGCAATCCGAATGGGCCAATCCTGAAAATGGAGGAAGGCAATCCACTCGACTTCAGCCAAATCCTCAATCCAGGCGGTTCAAAATCAGTGGGAGACCAAGTAGCCGCGCAGATTGACAGCATCCGATACAAGGCAGAGAAAGGTGAAGCCAAGTACCAATACGCTTACGGCGTATGTTACGAGAATGGATGGGGCGTAGAGCAGAACCCAAAAGAGGCGCTGTCATGGTACAGAAAAGCCGCTGCCCAAGAAAACGGCCCCGCCTTCAATTCCATTGGCAACTTCTACCGCACCGGAACGGGAGTAACAGCCGACCCGAAAAAAGCCTTTGAATGGTACCAAAAAGGCACTCAAAACAAAGATGTCCAAGCCATGCTCAATCTCGGCAACTGCTACTATTACGGCATGGGCACAAAGAAAAACGAACAAGCTGCGGTAAAATGGTGGAAAGAAGCCGCCGATAACGGCAACGCATACGCGCAGGCACAGATGGGCGACAGCTACTATTTCGGTCTTGGCGTGGAAAAAGACCTGTCCAAAGCCATCGAGTACTATACTCCTGCCGCCGAAAAGAACATATCCAGTGCGCAATATCGCTTGGGCTTGCTGTATTACTCCGGCAACGGCGTAGAGCAAGACCAAACCTACGCCAAACTCCTCATGCAGAAAGCCCGTGACGGCGGCATGAAAGAAGCTGAAGATTTTTTGGAGAAGAACTTCGAGAAATAAAGACTTTTTGACTTTTTTCGCAAAGAATGATTCTTTCTATGGCTTTATTTAAGCTTAGATTTGTGTAATATTTGTTTCCTTAAGCCTTCACCAAGGCCGCCGCGCCAAGGATGGCCGCGTCGTTGTCGGGCAATTCGGAGACACGAACCTCCACGCTGCCTTTGAAGATGAAGCAGAGGTGTTCCTCAAAGGAATTGCGAACGGGATTGAGCAACACTTCGCCGGCCTTCGCAGGACCACCAAACAAAAATACGGCTTCCGGGGCACTGAAAGCCACGGCATTGGCCATGGCGATACCCAAAAGATAGCCCGTCTTTTCAAACACCTTGATGGCCAAGGGGTCGCCATATTTGGCCGCGTCGCCCACCATCTTGCTGGTCAACGCATCGGGCTTCACTTTGGAGAGTGCTCCTTCATAATCAGGTGCGGATTCCATCATTTCTATGGCTGTGCGACAGATTCCGGTTGCCGAACAATAGGTTTCAAGGCATCCTTTGTTGCCGCAGCCGCATTGGCGCCCTTCAGGAATCAAAACGGCATGACCCAACTCACCTGCAGCACCCGTCTTGCCTAAAACCAACTTACCATCGATGACCACTCCGCTGCCCACACCCGTGCCGAGGGTGAACATGATGAAGTGTTTCATGCCCTTGGCACCGCCATAGACAAGTTCGCCGTATGCCGCAGCGTTGGCATCATTGGAAACCACCACAGGCACATTAATATGCGCCCCGAAAAGCGCTTTGAGATCGACGATGCCTTTGAAATTGAGGTTGGAGGCATTTTCGATGCAACCCGTGTAGTAATTCCCAACCGGTGCCGCAATGCCGATACCGTCGATGGCTTCAATTCCGTTTTCGTGCATCAGGCGTTTAATTTGAGCGTAAATATCCGACACATAAAGGTCTGCATCGAAATACTTGTTGGTAGGCAGGTTTTTCTTGGCGATGCAACGGCCGTCGCCGCGCACCAAACCAATGTCGGTATTGGTGCCGCCAATATCGATTCCTATGGAATAAGTGTCTGTCATAATGTGGTCATAATTTGAGTGGGCTAAAATACGGTTTTTTGTTGAACGGGAATAAAAAAACGGCCATATATCACGATTTTTTATCCTTGAACAGCAGCATTGCAGCGTAAAACCTATATTTGCAGCCTCAACCGCAAGCCCATGAAAACCAAAAGAACCTTTCTCGCCGTCTCCATCCCATGCAGTACAGAGTTTCCGGCAATGGTCGAAAGACTGAAGAAAAACCTTCAGCACGAAAAATATATCAACTATGTGAAGACCAACCAAATACACCTCACATTGAAATTTGTTGGCGATACGCCTGAAAAGGATATTCCCGCCATTATCGAGGCTTGCCAAAAAGTGGCCCAAAAACATCAGCCTTTCACTTTAGACTTCGACCGCACGGGGCTCTTTGGCAGCAACAACGTGCCTCGTGTGCTTTGGCTCGGAATGAACAACCAACCCAAGGTCTTGTTCGACCTTGAAGCCGACCTTTTAGATGCCTTTGACAACTTGGGCTACCTCCGTGATAGGCAAAATTTTGTGCCGCATCTTACAATATGTCGCATCAAACAACTGGTTGACAAACAGTTTTTCCTTCAAATCTACAACTCCATCGAACAAAAAACCTATCTTCATGCTGATGTGAAAGAACTCGTTTATTTCCAAAGTTTCTTGCAGCCTACGGGGCCTTTTTATAAGATATTGAAGAAATTACCGCTGGGATGATTTGGCACTAAATTTGCCACAAAATCGTATGTGCAACGAAAAAAAAGCAGTATTTTTGCAATTTATTTGGTCGATTTAAGTTATTTAGATACCGAAAAGAGACAAAAACAAGTTTCTAAATATTTGAATCTTAAATCATTAAATTTCGAAATCAGAAATGTCATAAAACGATGAAGAGAAGAATCACAACCGTCATGATGGTGCTATTGGCCGTGTTCATCACGCTGGGAGGCACCACCAGCTGCAAGAGCAAGAAAAGACTTGCACGCGAAGCCGCTGAAGCAGAGTACAAATCGAGAGTTGAACAAGCCGTGAAGGACCTGAACGGCATCCTCGACGACGAGACCCTTTGGAGCCTCGAAGAGAAAGAAGCTCGTGTGAAGACCATCAAGGATTGGAATTTGCAGAACGAGGAAGTCGACGACCTGCTCTTCCAAGTGGAGAAGAAACTGGCCCGTGAACGCGCCCAGAAAGAGGAAGAAGAACGCAACAAACAAGAGGCACAGGACGCCAACGTTACCCTCGAACGCAACTTCGGCACCATAGCCCGTTCAGGCAGTGTCGCACAAGCCAACCGCACCATCAACGAAACCCTAGGCATGTTTGAGTCACCCAATGTGCCGGTACTCATCATCATCAACCAAAGCGCAGGCTTCAACGACTACGACCGCCCGACCACCATCGAAAGATATCTCAACTACCTGAAAGACCAGAAGATTTCGCCCAACAAGGTGCACGAAATCAAATACAACGCCAACGGAAAGATTAACGAACTTGAACTGATAAAGAAATGAAAAAGATCATCGCCATATTAGTAATGGTCTTGTGCGCGGCGGTTAGCGCCATGGCACAGGACGAATTGAGTTTTGAACGCAAACAGGCCATCGACAGCCTTGCCTTGGAGAAGGTAAGAGACTTGAGCAAATACATCAAAATCGTCGGATCGAAAGACACACCTTTCAGTGAAGCCAACCGTGTCATCGACCGCGCCGAAGAACTTTTCATGAGCGATGCCGAAATCGGTGTCTCCTCACTGAGCTCGAACCAAATCACCTATTACCGTGTGCGCAAGTATTTCGAACACCTGATGCGCCTCAACTACGACCGTGTTGAGATCGAATGGTACAACATCGAATATGTCAGCGACTTGCAACGCCAGCCCGATGGCACTTATGTAGGTGTCATCACCATCTTCCAGACTTTTAGAGGCTATGATAATGAGGGTGGTCTCATCTACAAGGACACCACAAAGAAAGACATCACTGTTTATGTGAAACGCAAAGAGACCCAAATTGGCGGCCGCACCATCGGCTTCTGGGATGTGCTGCTCGGCGACATACGTGTCAAGGAAACGACAAACAAATAATTTTGCTATGACTTTTCACCATGACCGAAGCCACTGTGAAGATGGTTTTGGTCATGGTCATAGTTCATGGCCATCGTTGCATAGATGAAAACGCTAATTCGACATATAGCGCTTTTGGCTTCAGCCCTACTTTTGGCGGTTTGTGGCTTTGCCCAAACGATAGGCGATTTTAAGATGGACGAGACCGAATTCTACGCCATGACCAAGCAGATGGGCCAGTTCATGCGCCGTTTCAATTACGAGGAAGACCAATTCGGAGAGCGACTCAACCCCAAAGACCCGCGCTACCGCAACCCCGAGACACGCCGGCAATCGCTACCCATCCTTTTCGACCAGGAGAAATATGGCAAACAGACGGAACTGCAACGCTACTTCATTGAAGATGTCACCAAAGGCGACTCCACCTTTATGAACTTCCTCGGCGGACGTTGGTACTCTGAGGTGTCAACCACCTTCAAATACAACGGCAAAAACGTCAACATCATACTCTTTCTGGCCATTGAGAAAGAAGGCCTCGGATCGAAGTGGGTACTCACCAACATCTACTTCCCCGAATACAACAAGATCTTCCCCAACGGCGAGATAGCCGAGCGGGAAAAGCATTTTCTGCACCCCATGAGCCATGAGCTCGACTTCATGAACATATATAAGGCCTTCCAAAACCATGAAGTCATCGAATATTACGCCTCAAAAGAATTCCAACCCGATTACCTGACCCTGTTCTTCTACGAAATCAAGCAGGGAAAACTGGTGTTCCAACATGTCGACTCAGTCAAATTCCACGTGTTTCAAATCAAGGATTGGTACTTCGAAGTGTCGTGGTTCAATCGCTCAGGCCTCAATTCCGGCTGGCTCATGTCGAACGTGCTCTACATGCCAGAAAAGGAAAAAAACAACCTTATCAAATTCTATCAACCATGAAAAAGATAGCCATACTTTCCATATTGCTTTTGGGCCTTGCCATGGGTGCTCAAGCCCAAAAGAAGCTCTCCAAAGACGAAGCAGCCAAGTATGAAAGCGAAATCAACAGCATAATCTCGTATCTTGAGGAAACGATGAACTTTCTCGGTGACAGCACCACTTCGGCTTCAGAAAAGGAAATCGTGTTTACTGAAAGCTGGAGCAAAATCTTCATTGACGACAAGGTCCAAATCGAGGACGACCTTGACATGAACCGAAAGACCCCGATCAACAAAGACGTACAAGCCTATCTGAAAGACATCGACTTCTTCTTCAAATGGGCTGATTTCAAGTTCGACCTGCAAAGCATAGCCAACAACACCAGGGAAGATGGCAGCATCTTCTTCAAGGCCACACTGACACGACACCTGAGAGGCACAACCATTACCGACGAACAAATCGACAACGTCAATACCCGTTTCGTTGAAATCAACCTCGACCGCCAGAACAACAGCCTAAAAATCGCCAGTATCTACACCACCAAAATTAATGAGAAAGAGGCTCTCCGCAACTGGTGGGGCTCGCTTTCGGGCAAATGGAAAACCCGACTGGGGAGAGGCATCATGCTTTACGACAGCATTCCGATAGAAACCGTAGGCCTAATCACTAGTTTCGACTTCATGGCTTCCTATCCTGCCATTGACCCTATTACAGGCGACACCGTGTTGCGCGACAAGTTTTTCAAGAACGACATGGCCGAACTTGACGCCAAATTGAAACTCGTCACCCAAACACAGCGGGTCGACCTTTCCGGCCTGCGAGAAATCATCTCCCTCGAACCGCTCAGCGAACTGTCGGACCTCACTTGGCTTGACGTTTCCGAAACCTCTATCGAAGACCTTGCGCCCGTGCGTAATCTCAACAAACTGAAAGTGTTGCGTGCCAGTTCCACCTTAATCGAAGACCTCACGGCGCTGAAATATAACATCAACCTTGAAGAACTCGAAGTGGCCAATACCACCATTGAAAATTTGAGCGTGCTGTCAGCCCTGAGAAACCTACAGAAACTCAACATCAGCAACACGCAGGTCAGCCGCATCTCCGATTTGAAGAGTTGTCCCAATCTCACCAGCCTCAACTTGGGTGGAACGCGTGTCGCCAACATTGGTATCCTGCAAGAGCTTGTGCAACTCAAGAATGTCGACATCAGCAACACTGCCGTCCGCGACCTTGGGCCGCTCCGCGGCATGAAAGACCTGCAAAGCCTCAACATTTCAGGCTCGGCAGTCAGCAACTTGCAGGCTTTAAGCGAGTTGGAAAACCTGCGCGAACTCTATTGCAGCAATACCCCCATCAGCGACCTGATCCCCTTGAAAGGCAACCGCCGCTTAAGCAAAATCTATTGCGACAACTCAGGCATCCACGATGCCGAGGCCAGCGCGTTCACCAAAGAGAACCCTTATGCGTTGGTCATCTACGACACCGAAACCTTGAAGACATGGTGGCGCGACCTGCCCATCTATTGGAAAGCCGTGTTCTCCAAGCAGATACAAGTGGGCTCAGAACCAACCACCGAGCAGCTGCACCAAATCATCAATATGCAGGAACTCGACCTCTCGGGTAACACCTTCATGCAAAACCTGATGCCCGTCAGCCGCTTGACCAATCTCCGATCGCTCAACATCGCGAACACCGAGATTGTCTTCCTGCAACCCATTCAAGGCTTGGCCAATTTGGAGTCGCTCAACATCGCAAACACCTATATCCGCGATCTCAAGCCCTTGCAGGACATGGCCAACCTGAAGTACCTCAACATCATGAACACGCCTGTCAACGACCTCTCGCCCTTAACCAACGATGGCAATATCGAAGTCGTCGAAGCCGATAGCACTACCATCGGTAGGAGCCAAGTCGTAGCACTGAAGGAAAGGCAAAGACAGGTTACGGTCGTTTATCAAACCGAGGCGCTGAAAAAATGGTGGAACAGCCTCGACCCCATCTGGCAAGCCATCTTCCGCAACGCCACCACCACACAGACGGAAACACCCACCGCCCTCGAGTTGCAACAAATCCTTGATCTGAGAGAACTTGAAATCGCACCCAAATATCCCATCATCTCCATTGAGCCCCTCAATAGCCTGATGTGGCTTGAGCGACTCACCATCAACAACCAGGGTGTCAGCGATTTGACTCCACTTACCAATAAAAAGTATTTGGTGGAACTCAACATACAGAACAATCCCATCAACAACCTGTTGCCCATTGAAAGCAGCACTTTGCTTGAATTGCTCAACATCGAAAACACCCAAGTCAAAGATCTTGGACCGCTATCGAAAATGGACAACATGCTCACTCTCAATGCCAGCGGAACCCCCGTGAAGTCGCTGAAACCGCTTTCGGGACTGCAAAAGTTGGAGAACCTTTTCGTCAACAACACCAACGTACGCAGCATCTCACCCGTGGAAAGCATTCCTTCGTTGAAGCAGCTTAAAGTATATAACACCAAAGTGAAAAAACGTGACGTCGAGTCTTTACAACAAAAACGGCTGGATTTGAACATTATGTATTATTGACAACGAAACATAATAAGCATTCTACGATTCAAAAAAACCGTATCATTGTAGCATTGATTAACCATAAACTCGATCCTGAAGAAGTTAACCTTTCTCCTTATGGCCATCTTTGCTTTGGCGGGTTGCGATAAGAAAAACTCTTGCGGTTCGGAATTGTTTGATGGGAATATCACCGATTTAAGTGACGACATTTTTTGCGATCAAGAAGACTTTGATGACATTCAAGCTGAAATTGTTAGGCATAAAGGTTTGGTGCAAATCTATTCTTGGCACTTGGCAGAAGAATAATCCGAACTAAGCGGTTATGGGAAATTTCGCCTTCTTGCGGGTCAAACCTTTCGGAAAGGCATTTTTCGACCATTGGCTTGGCTTCAAACAGTTTTATTTTGTATTTTTGCACTTCCTTTTGTCGACTTTGGAACCGTCGGCCTTTGCCTACAAACCTTAACGGTTCGGAATGCATATTCTTATCCAGGCCTCGTGGCCAACGGAAGCCGGGCAGTGCAAAATAGATACTTGGGCATTTCTCATTTGCAATTGCCGATGACCGCC
>JBGYWU010000040.1:0-16581 GCA_041842265.1 Candidatus Limimorpha sp.
AGCCGGGCGTTGACACGCGTTACAGTGAGGAGGATGTGGTGTCGCACGATGCCACTGCTTTGCGCTCGATTAGGGTGGAGAGTGCGAATGAGATTCTTTTCTATGCGAGTGATGTGGACGTCATTGGTATTGATGAGGCCCAATTCTTGGACGATGAATTGCCTAACGTGTGCGAACAACTGGCCAACCAAGGCGTGCGTGTCATCATCGCGGGTTTGGACATGGACTTCATGGGCAAGCCTTTCGGTCCCATGCCGAAATTGATGGCCATTGCCGAGGACATCACCAAGGTTCACGCCATCTGCGTGCGATGTGGCAGTCAGGCGCAGTTTTCACACCGCACCATTGCCGGCGACAAACTGGTAGTTTTGGGAGAGACAGAGAGCTACGAGCCATTATGCCGTTCGTGCTATCTGAAAACGAGGCGGGAACGGGAATCATTTTCCGCGCCCTTGGATAACAATTAAAACAGTGTAAATCAAAATTTTAATATCCAAAGCCAGATTCACATTCTCGATGTAGAGCACATCGTATTTCAGGCGTTCAATCATCTCGTCGACATTCTCGGCATAACCATATTTCACCTCGCCCCAGCTGGTAATGCCAGGCTTCACCTTGAGCAGGAGACGGTAATATGGAGCCTTTTCCATGATTTTGTCGATGAAATATTGGCGTTCGGGACGATAGCCCACCAGCGACATGTCGCCTTTCAGCACTGTCCAGAACTGGGGAGTCTCGTCCAAGCGCACCTTTCGCATGAACTTGCCGAACTTGGTAATGCGCGGGTCGTCGTCGCTCGACAGTTGGGGTGTACCGTCTGATTCGGCATCGACTCTCATGCTGCGGAATTTGGCCATCTTGAAAGGCTTTCCGCCCTTGCCGATACGCTCCTGAACATAGAAGACCGGGCCTTTTGAAGAAATTTTCACGAGAATGGCGCAAATGAGATACACAGGTGAAAGGATGACCATAGCCAGCAGAGAGGCCAAGATGTCGAAAGCACGCTTCACCACCCTTTGCCACACAGGCATCAGTTCGGGAGTAACCTGCACCAAGGGTGCCTGCCAAATGGCCGACTGTTTGACACTGCCAAAGACCAAGTCCTGCATGGCAGGGATTATTTTCACGTTTGCAGAGGTAGTGTCGACCACCGAGAGCAACACCTTCATCGTCTCCACCTCGGAACGCTCAATGGCGATGATGACCTCCTCCACGTTGTGCTCCCTAACGATCTGCTCAATCTCGCGAAAAGACCCCAAACGCGGAAGGTACTCCGCAAGCTTATATTCCGTCTTGTCGTACACGTTGAGAAATCCTATCAGCCGCCGCCCCGAGGGTTTCACCTCTTCTTCGATTTCCTTAAAAATGGCGCAGGCGTTGTCATTGCTGCCCACGATAAGCGTATTGAACCCGATTTTCTTGTTTCGGATCCGCGAAATCACCGAAGTGGTGATGATGACACGCGGGACGTAAGTGATGACGAACTGAAGCGCAAACAATGCAATAATTGACTGATAATAAGATTTATACGAAACCACCTGATCATCAAGGATGACCAAGAAGAAGAGTGCTATTGCACCCAGCAAAGTGATGAAAAACGTCTGTCCCAGCTCTTTCAGTCTTGATTTCTGATACACCTTCTCGTAGGCACCCGACACCGCATGAAGGATAAGCCAACAGACGGGGATGATGGCCACACCCAACCAGAAGCTGGGGGTATTGATGGAATTCGAGATACGGTCCCAATAGTTGATGTAAAGGTCTTCGTGAGCCTTTCGGAAGAGATAAAACATCGTCCATGCCAGAATGGAAGCCAACCAGTCGACGATAAAATAGACCGATGCCAACCTTTTTTTGTTCATAGGTTACGATAGAGCAGTTTCAGGTTATCGAAATAGTAATAGCGCGGTTCGTTGATGGGATGATACACATTGCCGTAATGCACGTCCTCTGCTGTAGTCAAGTTGGAGGTGAAATAAATCTTGAAGTAATCGGATTTCACGTTATTGTTCATCATGGGGCCAATGTTGATGTAAATCTTGTTCCAACGCTGCGGCCTGTCATGTTCCTTGTCGGTTGGAGTTACTTTCACCAATGGCATCATCTCCAAATGGTAGTTCTTAAAATACTGAACACCAACAAAAAAGGTATCATTGCAGTTGTAGTCCATCTCCAACAGGCAATACACGCCGTTGGTGCCTTTGTAAAAGTCAAACTTGTTGCTGGTAATTACGGTAAAGTCCATCGTATCGGGCGGCAGTTCCACCTTTCCTGAGAAGGACGAGTGGGGAGAATGCCATGCTCCATTACCGCTGAAACGCACCATACTTATACTAGTGCTATCGACAGGCAACAGGGTGTTGGTATTCTCAAAGTCTTCCTTCCAAACTACATTGACACCTTCGCCATCAGGATAATAGCTCAGCGAAGGGTTTAGGTTGACGATACTGTCCTCAACAAGATTCAGGTTTTGATAGATACGGGGCATGTAGAATGGATAAATGTCGCGTGAGGGCGACCTGCCGTCAACCTTGATACCGCCACGGACGGAGACCTTGTGTGGCCCCTTTTTCAGAACGGGGAACGTGGCCGGCAGCTCGAAACAGCCTATAGGATTGTCGTCGACATACACCCAGGCATCGGTGATTTTATGGGTGTGGGCACCGTAAACGGAATAATCCGTGAGGGTATCCACATTGACAGATTCGATATGGATGTAGGAAGGCACTGTTTGCGATCCTTCAAACTTATTGCACGAAGCAGATGCCAACGCGATGGTAAAGAGACCCATCATGGCAGGGATAGAAATCCTAGGCATAAAACTATTTTTAATAGGGTAACGGCAGCGCTTGATGAATATTGTAGAAATCGGCTTTTATTTCTGCACCCTAGCGATAGCCTCATCAACAGAGGCCAAAATACGGTAAGCCAACTTCAAGACATTAATGCCGTCCTCGATGGTAACGGCAGGCGTAGTGTTGTGAATAATAGCGTTATAGAAGCTCTCCAACTCCGTCTTGATGGCGTTGATAGGATGTATCTCAGGCCGTTCGAAAGTGATTTGCTTTTCGGTGCCGTCGCCAAGGGTGATGATCGCCGAAAGCGGATTGGTCTCGTCCACCTCATCGTTGATACGGAACAATTCAGTCACTTTGTCCAAGAAATCAACTGTGATGTAGGCTCCCTTTTGGAAGATGCGGGTTTTTCGCATGTTCTTCATCGACAGGCGCGATGCGGTGAGGTTGGCCACCGTGCCGTTTTCAAACTCAATGCGTGCATTGGTGATGTCGGGGGTAGGGCTGACGATACTTACACCGCT
The DNA here is from genome assembly GCA_041842265.1 of Candidatus Limimorpha sp. GTDB lineage: Bacteria > Bacteroidota > Bacteroidia > Bacteroidales > F082 > Limimorpha. The sequence goes on from JBGYWU010000040.1 coordinate 3,320, forward strand.
GGCACTGATACGGGCAACGGGCGACTTGACGATGGTGAGCAAAATGTCAAGGTCGTGCACCATCAAGTCGAGCACAACAGGCACATCGGTTCCACGCGGGTTGAACAATGCCAGGCGATGTGCCTCGACAAAAAGAGGCTCTTCGATGAAAGGCTCAGCGGCCACAAAAGCAGGATTGAAACGCTCCACATGACCCACTTGCACTTTGACACCTGCCTCGTCAGCCAGCTTTTTCAAAGCATTCGCCTCATCAGGGGTGGCTACGATGGGTTTCTCGATGAAGACATGCTTGCGTTTCTGCAAGGCCTTGGAAGCGCATTCGAAATGACGGATGGTGGGGGTAACAATGTCCACCACATCCACAGCATCTATCAGAGTGTCAATGGAATCGAAACACTTCACATGCATTTCGCTTTCCACTTGCCGTGCCGTATCATCAGCGGGATCATAAAAACCCACCAGATCAAAATTCTCAATTTGTTTGATGCAGTTGAGATGAATCTTTCCCAGATGCCCTGCACCTAAAACACCGATTTTCAGCATGGGTAACGAGCTTGTCGGATAATGAATAAAAATTTTTCCGCAAAAATAGTTTATTTATCCTTTGGTTTGGCGTAATTTCGCGCCGCGAATTTATTTTAGCTCTTTTTGAGGCTGAAGTTGCTGAGTACCGCCAAAGCCAAATACATGATATGACCACCAGTTTGGAAGACAATTACCGACACAAAGGACTGCGCAAACAACTCGTCGAACAGTTGCGTGCCAAGGGCATCAGCGATGAGGCCGTACTTTCGGCCATCAACAAAGTGCCGCGCCACATCTTCCTTGACTCCTCCTTTGTTGAGCTCGCCTATCAGGACAAGGCCTTCCCCATCGGATCGGGGCAGACCATCTCGCAGCCCTACACCGTAGCCTTCCAAACCCAACTGCTGCATGTGGGAAAAGGCATGAAAGTGCTCGAAATCGGTACGGGTTCCGGCTATCAGGCCTGTGTGTTGGCTGCTATGGGTGCCAAGGTGTTCACCATAGAGCGGCAACGCAATCTTTTCTTCAAGACCAAGGAAGTCATCGGGCAGTTGTCGTTTCGCGTGAAGGCTTTTTTGGGGGACGGATACGATGGCCTGCCCAACCACCAGCCTTTCGACCGCGTTATCATCACGGCGGGAGCACCGGACATCCCAGAAGCGCTTACCCAACAGATGAAGCCCGGAGGCATCATGGTCATCCCGATGGACAATGCTGAAGGTGATGGTCAAATCATGCTGAAAGTAACAAAAAAGGAAGACGGGACCCTGAAAAGGGAAGCTTTTGGCGATTTCAAGTTTGTCCCTATGCTGAAAGAAATCGGAAATGACTGAATAAAAAAAGAAGGCCGAAGCCTTCCTTTTCCCATGGTTACTTGAAGATACCGCCCAAGATAGATCGGAAAATCTGATTGCCCAGCTTGCGCCCAAAGGTGGCAGCTGTTGTGTTGATGGTTCTCTCAACGGCTTTCCGTCCTGTTGACTTCTTCTTTCTGGAGCTTGTACTCTTCGAGCCAGAACTTCTTGAGCGTTCCCTTTCCTTCGCTTCCTTCGCCAAGCGCTTTTCCTCTTCCTCGGCTTCGCGCTGTTGGCGCTTCGCTTCCTGTTTCTGTTGCTCAACAAGGAGCTCGTAGGCGCTTTCGCGGTCGAAACTCTTGTCATATATGCCATAGAGACGTGAGTTGTGGATCAAGGCGTTGCGCTGCTCTTCGGAGATGGCACCGATTTGGCTGAGGGGGAAGAGGATCTTAGCACGTTCAACGATGCAAGGCGCTCCTTTCGCGTCCAAGAAAGAGACCAATGCCTCTCCCGTGCCCAATTCCAGGATGGCCGATTCGGTATTGAAATCAGGATTGGCGCGGAAGGTTTGCGCGGCTGCCTTGACAGTCTTTTGGTCTTTGGGAGTATAAGCCCTGAGGCCGTGAAGAACACGATTGCCCAGCTGTCCGGCAATGACTTCCGGAATATCGCTTGGGCTTTGGGTAACGAAATAAACGCCCACCCCCTTGGAACGCACCAAACGGATGACCTGTTCAATCTTGTCGATCAATGCCTTAGAGGTATCCTTGAACAGCATGTGAGCCTCGTCAAAGAAGAAAATCAGCTTGGGCATTTCGAGATCGCCGACTTCGGGCAGTTGAGTGTAAAGCTCGCTCAACAGCCACAGCAGGAAGGTAGAATAAAGTTTGGGATTCAGCATCAGCTTGTCGGCCGCCAGCACATTCATCACGCCGCGACCGCTTTCGGTTTGAAGGAAGTCCATGGCATTGAACGAAGGCTCACCAAAAAACAACTCGCCTCCTTCAGCTTCCAAAGCCAGCAGAGCGCGTTGAATAGCGCCTACGCTCACTGGAGATACCGTTCCGTATGTCGTGGTAAACTCTTTCGCGTTTTTCGCCACATAGTCAAGCATCATCCTCAGGTCCTTCATGTCGATGAGCATCAAGCCCTGGTCGTCGGCAATCTTAAAGACAATGTTGAGGATGCCGGTTTGGGTTTCGTTCAGGTCGAGCAGCCGTGCCAGCAGTTGAGGCCCCATCTCCGAAATGGTGGCTCTGAGGGGGTGCCCCTGCTTGCCATACACATCGAAGAAACGTGTCGGGCAGGCTTGGAACCGCGGGTCGCTGATACCAAATTCGGGGCAACGCTTCTCGATGAAACCACTCATTTGTCCCGGCTGACTAATGCCAGAGAGGTCACCCTTCATATCAGCCATAAAACAAGGCACACCTGCTTGGCAGAAAGTTTCGGCGAGCACTTGCAGCGTGACGGTCTTACCCGTACCCGTAGCACCCGCAATCATTCCGTGACGGTTGGCCATCTTGCCAATCATGTAGATGGGGCCATTATCGCAATGCGCGATGTAGAGTTGGTTGTCTTCTGTATACATATCTATGTTTATTTAAAATTCAAGGATTTATATTGAAGCGAATGTATTTGATGGTCAAGCCTTGGTCGAGCCACATCTGTTCGTAGAAAGTACGGATGGCCCTCACTCCGAGGTTGTCGTTGGTGGCATAGAGGTCGTTGGTGGCATACAGCAGAGGCAGTCCTTGTTTCTCCACCACATCGTGGAGGGTGAACTCGTACATGATGGGGCTGTCGGTTTTGAGATTGAGGATACCGTCAGGGCGAACGATTTTGCGATAGCGTTCGAGGAATTCAGGGGAAGTGAGACGATGGCGTGCATTGCGCTCGCCATCACCCGGATGCGGGTCGGGGAAGGTAACCCATATTTCTGCGACTTCGTCTTTTGCGAAAAAATGTTCGATTTGGTCGATACGCGCACGAATAAAGGCCACATTCTTCAGGCCTTCCTCGTTCGACTGCTTCAGACCACGCCAGAGGCGAGCCCCTTTGATGTCGACACCAATATAATTGACATCGCGATGCCTGCGAGCCAAACCAACGGTGTACTCGCCCTTACCACAACCCAACTCAAGTACAATCGGGTTGTCGTTGTGGAAGAAATTGTCATGCCACTTCCCTTGCAGGGGAAAGCCCTCGCTCACGATACGTTCATAACCGTATTCGAACAAGTTAGAGAAGGTCTTGTTCTCGGCAAATCGCTCTAATTTATTCTTTTTTGACATTGTTACTATATATTCAATCTCCCCTTTGGGGTATTATTGCCTGCCGGCAGCCGGCAAACAGAGGTTTCATTGCGAGTTTGTGCGCAGGGGAGGCATTGTTTTCCACCTCATACTTAGTCAGTCTTTCTCCCCTACGGGGCTGCATTATTTCTTCATTTCAGAATCCAAGCCTTGTAGTCGGTGTCGGACCTGATTTCGCGCAATGCAGCAGAGGCTTCGTCGTCAGTGCGATAGCAGCCGAATGAAACGTACCACATTTTGCCGCGCTTTTCATACAAGGCACCTCCATAACCTTTTTCCTTCAACGTGTTGGCCAACCGTGAGGCATTCTCCTCTTGTCCGAAACATCCGGCGATGATGCGGATGTGAGCGTCAACATCAATTACCACCAGTCGCTCTGTCGGTTGCTCAACGTGGTGTTCGGCACTATCGTTCAATACTTGTATAGTATCTTGGATATCAATCTCTTTCCACTCCCATTTCTTTACATAAACGGGCAAGGTATATATCTTTCGCTCATACACGGGCGACCTCTCCTCACGCTGCCACGGGAATTTTAAGATTTCAAAATAATACAATCCGTAAACAATGCCCGCCACCAACAGGAACCCCAACAATCCCCACAGCCAACCAAGACCGTGTCTCGCTTCGCCGTCCTCTTTAACTAGCTCATGTACGGCCTTCTCATCAACAGTGATAGGGGTGTTTTTGTCTTTCTGCTGCTGCTCTATTTCCATCTTGATATCCTCCTTCGACTTCGAGCACAGCACAAGCGGGAGGGTGAAATCGCACAAGCCAAAGGCATCGGCATTGTAATTGATAGACTTATCCTGTTCAAACACAAAGTCGTCAGCCCAATCGTACGCCAAGGTGCCAATCTGGTTCAGTACCACCTTTTTTCTTTGTTTCAGGCTGTTGAAACAGTCGGAGACGAACATCGACAGAAGTTTTTGAGCCTCTTCCCTAGGTATGTCGTTCTTTTCAGACATATAATTGACAACCAATTCATTGTCCTCTCTCAAATTGGAGTCAAAGACGACTTCGCTTGAAGGCATGGCGAAATAATTCGCCACCGGATTCACTTTGGCCGAAACCGGCTTCTTTACGAAAGCACCCAATCCCGGCACCACCACAGTGTCGCGCACAAACAAAAGGTCTGATATGGCTTCAGCTATTGAAATCATCTACTTGCATTCGTTTGGTTTTCTGCAAATTGCTCCGCCTTCTCAATATCACCTGGCTCATCAACAGAAACATTTTCTTTTTGCGTGATACCCATGCGGATACGTAAGCCGTTTTCAAGCCAACGCAACTGTTCCAACGACTCGGACAGCTCCAATGCCGTAGGCTGCATCGCGGCAATCTGCCTGAGGGTTGCCGACTTGTAGGCGTATATGCCTATATGTTTGTAGAAAACGCCCTTACCCATCCAATCGTTCCGATCCTTATTCCGCATGAAAGGGATGGGATGACGGCTGAAATACAAGGCATTACCGTCCGTATCCATCACCACTTTCACCGTATTGGGACTGAAGAGTTCGTCCTCATCCTCAATGCGTTTGGCCATGGAAGCCAACACTGTGTCGTCGCGACTGATCAGTGTTTCCATCATCTCAATTAGATGCGGGTCAACGAAAGGCTCATCACCCTGGATATTGATTACTGCATCATACTGATCTTCAAGCAAGTCCAACGCTTCGCAGCAACGGTCGGTGCCACTGCGGTGGTTGGGACTCGTCATGACATACTGCCCACCGAAGTCCATCACTACATCAGCAATGCGTACATCATCGGTGGCGACCACCACTGCATCAAGTTTGGCCTTTATAGCCTGCTCATACACACGCTGAATCATCGGCTTCCCCTTGATTAAAGCCAAAGGTTTGCCTGGAAAGCGTGTTGAGGCATAACGGGCTGGTATGATTCCTACAACTTTCATTATCAGAACAGTCCATTCAACGAAACTTCGGTACGCTCGACAACGGTACCGAGGTCTTCGGGATTCTCAAGCTCGAGGTTATCGGTATCAATGATGAGCAGCTTGCCATCGTGGTAATTGTTGATCCATTCCTCGTACCGTTCATTGAGGTTGGTCAAGTAGCTGATACTGATGGATTGCTCAAACTCGCGGTTGCGCTTGGCGATATGCCGAATGAGTGTTGGCACCGAGGCGCGAAGGTAAATCAACAGGTCGGGCGGCTGCAGGAACTTGGTCATCAACTCAAAGAGCGATTTATAATTTTCAAAATCACGGGTTTCCATCAAGCCCATGGAATAGAGGTTGGCAGCAAAGATATGGGCATCCTCATAGATGGTACGGTCTTGGATGACATCCGCGCCGCTGTTGCGGATGTCCATCACCTGACGAAAGCGGCTGTTGAGGAAAAAAATCTGGATGTTGAATGACCACCGTTGCATGTCTTCGTAGAAACTGTTGAGATAAGGATTATGTTCCACCTCTTCATAATGCGGCTTCCAATTGAAATGCCTGGCCAATAGACCCGTAAGCGTGGTCTTGCCTGAACCAATGTTACCTGCTACAGCTATATGCATGACGCTCTAATTTTGAGATGATAAGAAGTTGCTAAAATAAGGAAAAGTCCGCAGAAAGAGTCCATTTTTTTACAAAAAAATAACAACTTGCTGAATTTCAATCTATTTTGGTGCTTTTATTAGCAGATAGATGCCTAATACACAGAATATGAGGTTGGGAATCCAAGCGGCAAGGAAAGGCGACAGGTCGCCAGAGATGGCAAACGACTTGGAAACCTGCATGAAGAGGATATAGGAGAAAGCGATGGTGATACCTATACCAAGGTGCATTCCGACACCTCCCCTCACCTTTCGGCACGACAGGGCAGCGCCAATGAGGGTCAGGATGAGAACGGCGGCAGGGGCCGACATGCGGGTGTGCATCTCCACTTGATAGGCCTTCACGCCTTCCGAACCTTTCCTTTTCATGTCCTGTATATGGTCACTCAGAACAAAAAAGTCCATTTCCTCAAAGTCCTCTTTCATCTTGTAAAGGTCGGTCGGATACAGGTTGATAATGGTGTCAAGATCACGGCCTTTCACCAGCGTTTCGTCCTTTCCATCGATGAAACGGATGGCATAAGGGTCAATTCTCCAACTGTTGACGGCTACTGTATCATGATGGAGCATGTCCGACATTACTTTGTATTTCAATTCGTTACCCTCATATTTCTCCCATGAGAACTTATACCCGAATAATTTGGCGATGTTGAAGCTTTCCACATACACGAACTCATCCTTCCCAATTTGTACATGCACATTGTGACCCGCACTTTGGCTCAACCGCTCCATGTATTCGTCTTTGAACCGGCGTCGGATTTCGTTCGTCTTGGGAATCAGAAGGTTGCCGAAATATAAAGACATGATGGCTATGCTTACGGCCGCCAGCATATAAGGAAAAAGAAAGCGCCAAAAGCTGATGCCGCTGCTTAGGATGGCCACGATTTCGGTGCGTGCTGCCATCTTGGAAGTGAAAAACACCACGGCGATAAAGGCAAACAAATGGATGAACAGGTTAATATAATATGGTATTGACATGATGTAGTAGTCGACCAATACCCTTTGCCAAGGCGCGTTGTGTTTCAGGAAGCTGTCGATGTTTTCGGACAGGTCGAAAATGATGACTATCAAAAGCAGCATAGAAATGGCAAAGAAGAAAGTGCCTATATACTTCTTGAAGATATATGTGTCTATTTTTCTCATTTACAAACGTTTGGTAACTTTCTGAAGCATTGCGTCGCGCCATTCGGCAAAGTCGCCCCCAATAATGCGCTTGCGTGCCTCGCGCACCAGCCAGAGATAGAATCCGATGTTGTGAAGGCTGGCAATCATGGGACCAAGGATTTCGCCTGCAACGAACAAATGACGCAAATAAGCCCTAGTATATTGTACATCGACAAAAGTTTCACCATCAGGGTCGACAGGCGAAAAGTCTAATCTCCATTTCTCATTTTTCAGGTTGATGATACCTTCCGATGTGAAAACCATGCCATTACGCCCGTTACGCGTAGGCATTACGCAGTCGAACATGTCCACACCACGCGAGATGCCTTCAAGGATGTTGGCCGGGGTTCCCACACCCATCAGGTAACGCGGGCGGTCCTTTGGCAGGATGGCATTCACCAATTCAATCATCTCGTACATTTTCTCTGTCGGCTCGCCCACAGCCAATCCGCCAATGGCGTTGCCGGCAGCGGTTTTCGAGGCAATGTATTCTGCCGACTGCTCTCGCAGGTCGCGATACACGCAACCCTGCACGATGGGAAACAGTTCCTGCTCGTAACCATATTTGGGCTTTGTCAACCTAAAACGTTCGCAGCAACGGTCAAGCCAACGGTGGGTACGCTCCATCGACTGTTTGGCATAGCGATAGTCGGCTGACCCGGGGGTGCATTCGTCGAAGGCCATCATGATGTCGGCTCCAATGCTCCTTTGGATATCCATCACGTTTTCAGGCGTAAACAAATGCCTTGATCCATCGATGTGCGACTGAAAAGTAACCCCTTCCTCCTTCATCTTGCGGATGCCCGCCAGCGAAAACACCTGAAATCCGCCGCTATCCGTGAGGATGGGACGGTCCCAACCGTTGAACTTATGCAATCCTCCAATGGTTTCAAGCACTTCCAAACCTGGCCGCAGATACAGATGATAGGTGTTGCCCAGTATGATTTGCGCCTTCACCTCATCACGCACATCGCGCAAATGGCAAGCCTTCACGGTGCCCACCGTACCAACGGGCATGAAAATTGGGGTCTCAATCTGACCATGACCCGTTGACAGCACTCCCGCTCGGGCATTGCTTTTGGCATCGTTGGCTACAATGCTATAATTCATCATCCTAATTTTGCGCAAAAGTACGACTTTTTTTTGCAACAATTTTTCTTATCTTTGCATTCAATAAAAACCCGACACCGTGAACATCAGCTTTTTTTATAACAGTCTAAGTTTCATTGTTTTAATTATTTTTTTCATCAGTCTTGTCCTCCAATTGCTTTATCACTGGACTCTTTTCTCAAAAGTGGCCTTTTACAAGAGGAACGCCCATCCAAAGCTGGATAAGGAGCTGGAACCCGTTTCCATAGTGCTTTGCGCCCGCAACGCATACGAGTATCTCATCGAGTTGATTCCTGCCCTGCTCAAGCAGGATTATCCTGATTTTGAAATCGTTGTGGTGAACGACTGTTCCGACGACGAAACCGAGGAATACCTGAAAGACTTGGAACGCAAGGAGCCAAGGGTAAAGCCCGTGCAACTGAAGCAACACCTCAACTTCTTCAACGGCAAGAAGTTCCCGCTTTCGATGGGTATCAAGTCGGCACAAAACGATCTGATTATCCTCACCGAATGCAAGTGCATGCCGGTCAACGACCAATGGCTGCGCAGCATGGTGAGCCGCTACAATCCCCGCACGGAAATCGTGATTGGATATAGTCCATACGTGCACAAGAAAAGCAGCCTGAACCGTATCATGCGTTTCGATGCCCTCCAAAACGGGCTTTTATACCTCTCGGCTGCACTCAACCGTCATCCTTACATGGGCATAGGCAATAACCTGTCGTATCGCAAGGAACTGTTTTACAAAAACCAAGGGTTTACTTCGCATTACACAACCTCTGTCGGAGAAGATGACTTATTTATCAACCAAGTGGCCACGAAACAAAACACGGAAGTCCTCATCGACGCAGAAAACGCCATCCTCACCAACCCCACCTCCAATTTCAAGTCTTGGATGCGGCAAAAGAGCAGCCGATATTCCACCGTTTCGAAATACAATGGGCGCTCACGATTGATGCTAAGCCTGTTCTACATCTCGCAGTTACTTTTCTACGCATCTTTCATCACATTGCTTGCCTTATTTGCCCGGCCCGCCTTCTCCATCGCCAACGGCGCAGTGTTCTACATCCCATTTTTGGCATTTTTCTTTCTATTGCGCTTTGGCTCACAGTTGTTTATCTACCATAAAGCATCAAAGCGCCTGAGCGAAAAAGGGCTGCTGCCAGGACTCATCGTTTATGATTTCCTTTTTGCGATTCTCAGTCCTTGGCTCAGATTGCTTGGCAGGATGAATGTGGGTGTGAGATAACCTAGCCTTTGATTTGAATTGTAAAGCCTTCGTCGAGCAAGGGCTGCACTAAAGAGCGCATTGTGTCGACCGTGAACTTTTGCAAGCCCTCCTCCGGTGTTGGCCGGTCGGTGGTATATACCATGATGTCACGAGGTTTCAAGGTTCGAACTATGTCCATCCAGCCATTCAACACTTCAGGGCTTGACGAGTCGAAATCCTTGCTTTTCAAGAACATAGTCTGCAAAATAAAATCGCCTTTGAATTGCTTGAGTGCCTCCACCACGCGGCGGATGTCGTATCCCGGCGCCGGATGATTGATTCTCTCCGCCAGCTCGTTGGTAGGTGCATCGATTTTCATTGTGGGGTTATCTACCTTGCATAGGGCATTGAACACTCCAGGAACATGTGCCGTGGTAGCATTCGAAAGTACCGTAATCTTTGAGTTGGGGTAACATCTATCGCGCAAGGCTATCGTATCATCGATAATTTTCTGAAAATCAGGATTGATGGTCGGTTCACCATCGCCGCTGAAGGTGATGGAGTCAATGGACACATTGTCGGCTTTACATTGCCGGAGCTTAGCCTCAAGAGCCATTCTAACCTTTTCAGCGGAAGGCAGTTGGGTATCGTCACGGCCATCCTTATTCCATCCACACTCACAATATATACAGTCAAAATTGCAAATCTTGCCCTTCTCAGGCAACAAATTGATACCCAAAGAGCTGCCGAAACGACGGCTATGGATGGGACCGAAAACAACTTCTTCTCTGACCATGTTCTTTTGACTATGAAAAATGTCCTATGGCTGTTCTTCACGTGTGAATAGCCATAGGACAAAGCAATCACTTCGCGTAGCTGACTGAGCGGGTCTCGCGGATGACCGTAATCTTAATTTGACCCGGATAGGTCATCTCGGTCTGGATCTGCTTCGAGAGGTCGTATGCGATACGGTCGGCTTCTTGGTCGCTCACCTTGTCGGCACCCACGATAACGCGCAACTCGCGGCCTGCTTGGATGGCGAAGGTTTTCACCACACCCACATACGACATGGCCATTTCCTCCAACTTGTTCAAACGCTGGATGTAGGCCTCCACCACTTCTCGGCGGGCGCCGGGGCGGGCACCTGAGATGGCATCGCACACCTGAACGATGGGCGAAATCAAGTTGTCCATCTCTATTTCCTCATGGTGGGCACCAATGGCGTTGCAGATGTCGGGTTTCTCCTTCATACGCTCTGCGACCTTCATGCCTAATATGGCATGTGGCAATTCTTCCTCATTCTCAGCCACTTTACCAATATCGTGCAACAGACCGGCGCGTTTGGCGGCTTTCACATTAAGGCCAAGTTCGGCAGCCATTGTGGCACAGAGTTTAGCTGTCTCAATGGAGTGTTGCAGCAGGTTTTGACCATAACTGGTACGATACTTCATACGGCCTATCATCTTGATCAATTCAGGGTTGAGGTTATGGATGCCGAGGTCGATAGATGTGCGCTTACCCGTTTCCATAATCTCCTGGTCTACTTGTTTCTCCACCTTATGCACCACTTCTTCGATACGGGCGGGATGGATACGGCCGTCGACGACGAGTTTTTGCAAAGAGAGCCGTGCGATTTCACGGCGGATCGGGTCGAAGCCAGAGATAAGGATGGCATCGGGGCTGTCGTCAATGATGATTTCGGCGCCCGTGAGAGACTCAAGGGTGCGGATGTTGCGTCCTTCGCGGCCGATGATACGCCCCTTTATCTCATCGTTCTCGATGTTGAACACGCTGACAGTGTTCTCAATAGCCGTTTCCGAGGCCGTGCGCTGGATGGTTTCCAGTACAATCTTTTTGGCCGTCTGTGCGGCACCCATCTTGGCTTCTTCAGTAATTTCCTTCACATAAACCATGGCATCAGCTTGGGCCTCCTCCTTGATTAGTTCTATGAGCTGTTCCTTTGCCTCCTTGGCGGAGAGGCCTGAAAGAGTTTCTAATTTGGTCGATTCCTCCTGATAAATCCGGTCGAGGTCAGCCTTCTTCTTGTTGAAGCTTTCTATTTGGCTCTCAAGCTTTTGCTGTGCAGACTGCACTTCCTTCGTCTTGCGTTGTGCCTCTTCCATCTTCTTACTGGCCGACTGTTGCAGTTGGTTGACACGGTTTTCGGCACTGGCCAACTCACGTTTGCGCTCGTTGCATTCCTTCTCGTGCTCGTCCTTCATCTGGAGAAACTTCTCCTTCGCCTGGAGGATGCGTTCCTTTTTGATGACTTCAGCTTTCTCCTTAGCCTCTTCGAGCATGGCGGTTTCTTCTTTGGTGACGGCTTTCCTGAGCAGGGTGGACGTGAAAAGGTAACCTACCGCAAGACCCACGACCAAAGCCACTGCGGCAATGATAATCATTGTTGTTGAAATGGTGAGTAATAACATTTTTAACTCTGTTTTTACCCGAAAACCGAAAAGAGATGAAAAAGAAACTGCCTGCTCGTTGGGATATGCGTAAACCCCAATAGATACGCTTATGGCCGCCGCGTTGCGCAAACGTCCACCGGCACCGGAAGGTACTTCCCAAAAGGGAATGAGGCCTGTTTTTACAGTACGCGAGACGACCTGTTGATGTGTTGATAGTGTTGAGTTTACCAAATGCGCTGAACAGGCAGTTTCAAATCTTCAAAGAACCGTTCCACAAAAGATTGCAGACTATGATTGTTCGCTCAACAAGCCGTTCAGGTCTTGCAGCTTGCGTTCCAAATCTTGGTTTCGGTAAGTGAGTTCAGTGTCCATCTTGACCACAGAAGTGGCAAATTGGAGGGCGGTCATCGAGAGAAGGTCTTGCACGTCCTTGTAGGCATAGTGCTTCGAGTAATACTTCACTCGATCGTTGATGAGGTTGCCCGCCTTGCGGACCTTTTCTTCGTCAGCACGAGCCACCGCAAGCCGGTAGGGTCTGTCTAAGAGGGTGATATTGATTGTTATCTCATCCATCGCGCTGACATTCAAGTATCTGAGTTATTCCTTACTATTCAAAATCGAAACGCATCGGTCAATTTCCCTGACCAGCTCCTTGATGAGCTTTCTTCCTTCTTCTAATTCTCCCTCGTTGTCGAGTGCGTTAACAATTGTAGATTTATTTATTTTGTTTTGCAACTCCACCGCCAATTGCTTCAACGCCAGATTCTCTTTGTCCAGCGTTATGTTTTCCTCGACGAGCCGCTTGTTTTCCACAGCCAACCTGTTTTTTTCTTCCATCAATTTCCGCAATTTCAGCTCAATTTCGGATACTATGATGCTCAGGTCAGCCATGCCAACAATCGAATTTTGGAATTGTGCCACAAAAATACGCAATTTTTTCCTTACCCGCCATAAATTAATCAATTATTTTAGTCGAAATAATATAACATATTAAAATTCAATGAATTATTGTTTTTCGACAAATATTCCCAATTCGTTTTGTTTGCCATATCGAAAAATGCCTTACTTTTACACTCTATTAATCCACCTCACATGAAGGCAAAACTGACTTTTATGATTGTTTTGACTGCGATTCTCGCTTCGTGCTCACAGGAAGAAA
>JBGYWU010000041.1:0-10408 GCA_041842265.1 Candidatus Limimorpha sp.
ACCAGCTTCGGATTCAAGGACGCTTGGGCGGTGGGACTCACCAGCCGCTATGTGGTGGGCGTTTGGGTAGGTAATTCTGATGGTGAGGGCCGGCCCGGACTGACAGGCGTGAGTGTGGCTGCGCCGATACTGTTTGATGTGGTCGGCAAGCTGAACGACAGTTACCGCTATCCTGCCAACACTCTGGAAAGCCTTGAGATAGAAGTCTGTGCCGAGTCGGGGTATCCCAAGTCAGAGTATTGCCCGGTGACGAAGAAAATCCGAGTTCCCAATGTGGAGAATAAAACGGGCGTGTGTCCCTATCACAAGAAGATTTTTTTGGACGAGTCGAGGCAACTTCAGGTACGCCCCGACTGTTATCCTGTCGACCAGAAATGTTTTGAGGTATACTATGTCTTGCCGCCTGTGATGGAGTGGTTCTATAAGAAGCATTCTCCCTTGTTTCATCCACTGCCGGCTTTCTATCCTGGCTGCGGTGCCGCCCATCCCGATGAGGTGATGGCCTTCGTCTACCCGAAGTCCGATGCCAAGGTGAGCATTCCCGTCGGCATTCGGGGCGACCGGCAGCAAGTTATCTTCGAAATAGCCCATCGCAATCCGCAGAAAACAATCTATTGGACGTTGAACGGCCAATTTCTCGGCCAGACCCGCCTCAACCATCAGATGCCCATCGATGTAGAGAAAGGCACCTATCGCCTCCGTTGCGTGGACGAAGATGGGGTGGAATTGAATCGGAACGTTGTGGTGCAGTAGAGAAGGTGCACACCGTTTCTAGTATTCTATGATGCAACCGCATTTCCTAAATTTTTTTGCAAAACATTGCATTGATGCAAAAAAGTCGTAGTATTGCGGCGAAATAAACGCCTATATCCATGAGTGGCAATTTTTGATTATCGAAGCAAGCGCCCTCAATAAATGAGGTTTTTGATGCCCTCGGGAAACGGATTTACAAAAGCACCGAGGCAATAGGGAAACACAACATCAACCTTCTCCCTTATCCCAACGGCATGTATCTGATAAGGATACAAAGCAGTTCAGCAACCCACAGTGTGTTGATTGATAAGCTTTGAGAATCATGAAGACCTGCTTGTTTGCAATGAGACAGGCTAAGAAGTAATCGGCACGCCTACGGAATAAACCATCTCTACCACTTGTATGCTTCAGTTGTCATCCATTTGCCTTGTGCTTTGAGCACGTGCTCGATGACATCGCGAACGGCTCCCTCTCCGCCAGGCCTTTCGCTAATGAACTTGCTGATGGCCTTCACCTCGGGTGCGGCATCGGCAGGACAGGCGGGCAGACCCACACACTGCATCACGCGCAAGTCGGGGATGTCGTCGCCCATAAAAATGATTTCTTCAGGCCTCAACCCCTTATCCTTCATATATTCGTTGATTTTCAGCACTTTGTCTGGAACCCCCGTAAAGACATCATTGATGCCAAGGCTGTTCATCCTGACTATCGTAGAGGGACAAATGGCACCCGATATGATCGCCACATGATATCCGAGCTTGGCGGCCAATTGCAGCGCATAGCCGTCTTTCACATTGGTGGCACGCAAGGGATGACCCTCAAAGTCGCAATAAACCTTGCCGTCGGTCATCACACCGTCGAAGTCGAAGACAAAGGTGGTGATGGGCTGAAGTAATTCGTTGGAATGGTGCATGTTTTTCGCGTTTGTTGGGGCAAAAGTAGGGATTTTTTGGCAAAACGGCCTCCGTTAAGCAAAAAAGTGTATTTTTGCACCTCAAAACTGACGTGAGATTACGGTTTTCCGACTTGCTCAGGAGCCTTTGCTTTTTTCAGAAGTTGGAGGTGTCCGAGCCTGCGGTTGCTGAGCACCGCCTAAATGCCGAATGCAAGTAGCCTCAAGGTCACTTTGTTAGTATAACATTATGAGAATCAGACACCAAAACGATAACGTGGAAGAAATTGTGGCCGCTACGATAGAGGCCATGGAAGCCGTAAAAGGCAAGGAAATCGTTACCCTCGACCTGAGGGAAATCACCACCGCAGTGACAGACTATTTCGTCATCTGCCACGCCCCGTCCAAGACACAGGTGGACGCCATTGCAGAAAAGGTTGAGGAATTGGTCTTTAACAAAACGCACAGCAAACCTTATCACATCGAGGGCCGCGATAATACGGAATGGATTTTGATAGATTTCGTTGATGTCGTCGTTCACGTGTTTTTGGAATCGGCTCGTGGTTATTACAAATTGGAGGAGCTTTGGGCCGATGCCGAAAGGATCGTGAAGGAGGTGGAAGAATAATCTACTCAAAATCAAATTTTTACAATGGAGAATAAAGAGACTAAAGGGGCTGGCAACAATCCGAACCAGCCTGCTCAGCCCAACCAACCTAAGCCAAGACCCAATGGCAAGAAACGGTTCAACATGATGTGGATTTATGCCGTCGTGTTTGCCGTGCTTATTGGAGTGCAATTCCTGAGCCCCCCCCAAAAAAAAGAGGAAATAGGAGAGGGCAAACTGATTGAGCTGCTTCAGAAGCACGAGATTGAGAAAATCATCTTGGTGAACAAGGAAGACGCTGAAATTTACCTCACTGAACAAGGGATAAAGAATAACCTGCCCGAAACGCTATATAAGGGTGCATCAGGCAATCCGAACTATACCTTTACAATCGGATCATTGGAAGGCTTTGAGAAGAAGGTGGAACAGGCACAGGAAGGCATCAGCGATCCTATATATATCAAAAACGAGCGTCGCAGCAATTGGTTGGCAAGCCTTGCAGGTTGGATAATTCCCATTGTCTTGCTTGTCTTGTTCTATATGTTCCTCATCCGAAGCATGGGGCGCAGTGTTGGCGGCGGGGGCGGTGCCGGCTCGATTTTCAATATTGGTAAGTCGCGTGCTCAGCTTTATGACAAAAATAGCAGTACTGTCAACGTAACCTTTAAGGATGTGGCTGGTCTGGAAGAAGCCAAGGTCGAGATTATGGAGGTCGTGGACTTCCTAAAAAACCCTGAGAAATATACCAAACTGGGTGGCAAAATCCCGAAGGGAGTGCTGTTGGTGGGCCCTCCCGGAACAGGTAAGACCTTGCTGGCCAAATCAGTGGCAGGCGAGGCCAATGTGCCTTTCTTCAGCCTCTCGGGCTCCGATTTCGTGGAGATGTTTGTGGGCGTGGGTGCGTCGCGTGTCCGTGACTTGTTCAACAATGCAAAACAAAAGGCACCGTGTATCATTTTCATTGATGAGATTGATGCCATCGGCCGCGCACGTGGCAAAAGTGCCGTAACAGGAGGTAATGATGAGCGCGAAAGCACATTGAACCAATTGCTTACCGAGATGGACGGCTTCGGCACCAACTCGGGTGTCATTGTGTTGGCTGCCACCAACCGTGCCGACATTTTGGATAAAGCCTTGCTTCGCGCGGGTCGTTTCGACCGCCAGATTTATGTAGAGTTGCCTGATATTGTTGGCCGTAGGGAAATCTTTGAGGTACACATGCGCGGACTAAGGCTGGCCGATGACGTAGACAAGGAGTTTTTGGCCAAGCAGACTCCAGGCTTTTCTGGCGCTGACATCGCCAATGTATGCAACGAGGCCGCCCTGATGGCCGCCCGCAAAGGGAAGGATTTGATCGACAAACAAGACTTCCTTGATGCAGTCGACCGTATCATTGGAGGCCTCGAAAAGAAGAGTAAGATCATCACCGCCGAAGAAAAGAAAGTCATCGCCTTCCATGAAGCGGGCCATGCCACCACGAGCTGGCTGCTACAATATGCACATCCATTGGTGAAGGTTACTATCGTTCCTCGTGGCAACTCACTAGGTGCGGCATGGTATCTGCCAGAGGAAAGACAAATCACTACCAAGGAACAGATGTATCATGAAATGATTGCCGCCTTGGGAGGCAGAGCCGCCGAGCAGGTGGTCTTCGGACAAATCTCGACCGGTGCCTTGTCGGACCTCGAGAAGGTAACCAAACAGGCCTTTGCCATGGTCACATATTATGGCTTGGACGACGAAATCGGCAATATCAGTTACTATGACTCGTCAGGTCAGCAGGACTTCAGCCTGACGAAACCTTACAGTGAGAAGACGGCAGAGACCATCGACCGTGAAGTGAGCAAGATGGTGGAGAAAGCCTATCAGCAGGCCTTCGCCATTCTGACAGAACACTGTGACGGCTTGACCCAGCTGGCCAACAAACTCATCGAGAAGGAAGTCATTTTCGGAGAGGACTTGGAAGCCATTTTCGGCAAACGCCCCTGGGGTCACACTGAGGACGACAAACTGAAGAAATATGATGCCAAATTGACTGAAACCAAAGAAAAAGACCAAGAAAAGAACCAAGAAACAAACGAATAGCCCCCCATGGCCCAGGATTACAAAGGAGAGAACAAAGATGTCACCTTCAAGGAGCAAATGCTTGCCAAGGTGCGCAATGCTCTCATTGAGCGCCAGGAAGTCCTATTTAAGGATGTCGACCAGCGCACCGAGACTTGGGTGCCCATCAAGGAGGAAGATGGAACGGCTGTCACTTTTGTGCAAAATTTCAAGGAACATGGAGGCATCTTCATCTATCTTGAGAGCGAGGCCGAGTTTGCAGAATGTATCAAGCAGCTTGTTCCAGAAAACGGCTGGGAGCCGCTGTGGTGCACCGCTCCGGAAATGCAAGGCCTACTGGACAAATATGGTATTTCCTATACCGAAAGTAAAGAGCGCGAGCCTAAGCAGAAACTCGTCAGTCTGACGGGTTGCGAGTGTTTGGTGGCGCAAACGGGGAGTATCGTCCTTTCAGACACACTAACGCAAACCCGAGAGGCATACGCTTTGGCTGACATCCTGTTGGTGTATGCCACAACGGATCAAATCATGCCTGGCATGCGCACGGCTTTTCAGACCGTGAAACGGAAATATGCCAAGAACAAGCCTTCGCAAATGACCATCATCACGGGTCCAAGTCGTAGCACCGAAGTTGAGCAGACACTGGTCACTGGTGCCAGCGGCATTAGGCAGGTCGCCGTGTTCTTGGTGGATGAAGGGTAAGATTTACAGTGTCATTAATGGCAATTCGGATACCAACTTCGTAAAAAACCACTCCACCTATTGCAACTGCCCTAACAGAGGAAAAGAGACTATTTCAACTGGTCAATAATCTGTTCAATCGAAACGCCTTCCGCCTCAGCCGTATAGTTTCTGATGATGCGGTGGCGCAGGATTGGGATGGCGACACGCTGCACATCCTCTATGTCAGGTGAGAATTTGCCCGTCAGCAAGGCGTTGGCTTTGGCGCCGATGATGAGGTATTGTGAGGCGCGAGGACCTGCACCCCAACTGAGGTAACGGTTGGCCCAGCCGTGGGATTTCTCTGTATGGGGACGGGTTCTGGTTACAAGATCCACTGCATATTCATATACATTGTCGGACACAGGCACACGGCGCACCAACTGTTGGAAATACAAAATTTCTTCTGGCGAAAGCACAGCGTTTATCTCGGCCACGCTTCCCGCAGTAGTGCTCTTCACAATGTCTATTTCCTCCTTGTAGGAAGGATAGTCGAGCATGAGGTTGAACATGAAACGGTCAAGCTGAGCCTCGGGCAGGGGATAGGTGCCTTCCTGTTCGATGGGGTTTTGCGTGGCCAGAACAAAGAAAGGTTCCTGCAATTTATAGGTTTTTCCCGACACCGTGATGCTCTTCTCCTGCATGGCTTCGAGCAAAGCAGCTTGTGTCTTGGGCGGTGTACGGTTGATCTCATCCGCCAGAACGATGTTGGCGAAGACGGGACCTTTGATGAATTTGAATTGTCGCGACTCGTCCAAAATCTCCGTACCTACGATGTCGGAGGGCATAAGGTCGGGAGTGAATTGAATGCGGCTGAAACTCAAGCCCAATGCCTTGCCGATGGTGTTGACCAACAGGGTTTTGGCCAAGCCTGGCACTCCGACAAGCAGCACATGACCTTGACAAAAGATGGACAGAAAGGTGTTGTGGATGATGTCATGCTGCCCGACAATGACTTTACCGATTTCCTTGCGGAGAGTTTCGTATTTCTCGACCAGCATCTTGGCACCGTCGACATCAGAAGCGAAGTTTGTCATTGAAATTTCCAATCGTAATAAAAATCATAGTTCTTGTATTCCTCATCCAAACGGATATAGGCCTTGGCGGCATTGTTGGTTACCCACTTGCCGATGGCTTGTTGGCGTTTTTGCCCCAAAGCCCAGTTTTGGATGAGGCTGTAATCGTCTTTCAGGTTGGCTTGATGGGCTTCGGTTTTTCGCTTGACCATGACGAGGCGGAAAGCGTCGTTGTTCTCATTGGTTATCATAGGCAATGGGTCGCTTACCTCTCCGGCTTCAAGGCGGCTGATGACGAAAGCCAAGTTTTTATACTCATAATAACTTTCTTCGAGTTCCTGTAAATCTTGCAGGCTGATCCAGTTGCCTCCCGTAGCGGCATTGTAGAGGTATCCGCCGTTGCTCCTTGAGTCGTCATCGCTGTATTTCTTGCAGGCCTCTTCAAAACTCATGTCACCGTTGCGGATGAGTTGGGCTACCGAGTCGAGTTGGTTTTGGGCCTTTTCAAGAGCTTCGACGGGCACTTTGGCGGTGAGCAGGATATGACGGCAGTTGATGGTTTCCCCTTTTCGCTCGATGAGTTGGATGATATGGAAGCCGAATTGGGTCTCCACCACATCGGAAATTTCACCATCGCGAAGATTGAAGGCCACATTCTCAAACTCGGCGGCATACACGCCTTTGCCAGCAAAGCCAAGTTCGCCGCCTTGTCGGGCCGAGTTCTTGTCTTCGGAATATAGCACCGCCATAGTGGCAAAACTGCTTTCTCCTTCAAGGATACGCTTGCGGATTTGATATAGACGGTCTTTCACCTGCAATTTCTCGTCGATACTGACGGGCGGACGCTTTACAATCTGCACGATTTCATAGTTGGGGCTGATGGTTGGGAGGCTGTCTTTGGGGATGTTATGGAAGAAATCTTTCACCTCTTTTGGTGTAACTTGCACATTTCCAATTATTTTAGACTGCACTTGTTCCTGCATCATTTGGTCCTTTCTGGCCTGTCGTACCTCGTCCTTAATCTCTGCCATGGATTTGCCGAACTGCTCTTCCAGTTTCTCCTGTGAGCCGACTTTGCTGATGAAATAGCGGATACGCTGCTCCATGTCGGCCTCCACTTGTTCGTCGGTTACGGTGATGCTGTCCATCTCAGCCTGGTTGAGCATGAGTTTTTGAAGGAGAAGGTCTTCCAGGATACGGGCACGAACATCTTTTCCGGTGCCGTCTGTCATACCTTGCAGCCGGTATTGGATGTATTGGTTTTCGATGTCGGATTGTAGAATGATGTTGTTCCCGACTACGGCCACTATTTTGTCAACCACTTGCGACTGACGGTGTTGTGCCATCACTGGCAAGGCGAGCAGCATAAATGCTATGATAATCCAATTTCTTTTCATTAGGTCAAGTTTATTGTTCATTGTTTGTTGTTTGGGCGCTTCAACAGGGCTATCTCCATACGCATCAGAACACATTGGAGGGCTTTAATCGGCGTTGTATAAAGTGGGAGAGCCCACATAGACCTCAAAAGCACGCTCTTTCTTGGCTTTCTCATAGAGCGATTCCTGCATCTTTTTTATCATGGTCTGTTTGCGTTGTGCTAAGAGGATATTTTTGATGTTGTTGCGTGCCATCTCCAATGGCGATGTGCTTTCTTCAAGCAGGTGTTCCACAAAACGCACCATGTAAGTGTTTTCGTTCATGTCGAAGCAGACAAACTTGTTCTTTTTCAGGAAGCTCTCCGCATTGAAGATTTCTATGGGAATGATGTTGGTCAATTCGTCTAAGCGCATCCATTGGTCCACATTGACGAAGCTCTTCCCTCCGTAATTGGTGGCTTGGTTGTCGATGTTTTGCAGCATCAGGGTATCGGGGTTGCTCAGCAATTTCTTGAGTTCGGCCTTGTGTTCGTTGTTTTCGTCAATGATGACGTATGCGGCACGAACCATCGTATTGCGCAGCTGGAAGTCTTCCTTATGTTGTTCGTAATAATCAACAATTTCATCCTCGCTGACGAGGGTGTCCAATTTCTGGTTGATGAGTTGGTTTTCATAGGCATAGATGACCAAGGAGTTCCGGTATTCCTGCAACTGTTTGTCGAGGTTGAGCGCTTCTTTGTCGAGGTTGTTCTCTGCCTGGTGTATTAGCACTTGCCTTCTAATCCAAGAGTCGATGAATGTGTTGGCACGCTGTATGCTGTCAATGACCGAAGCCCCTTTGGGCGCAATGCCCCGCAAGTCCGACTCATAGAGGTATTTGCCGTAACACTCTGCCACCACTATTTCTTTCGAGTTTTTTTGGAAATAATCGCAGCCCGCCAACAGCAAGAGGGAAGTGATACCGATAAGAACGCCGCGCTTCTTCATTGATACATTTTCCTGACTATATCCAAAGCCTTTTCATTGATTTTCACAGGGTAGCGTTCTTTCAGCGACTGCACCCATTTCTGTTCGAGTTCCGTTTGGTAGTCGGAAGTGACGAGGCCACGTGCTTCCTTGAGGGTCTTCGGCTCAGGCTGGCGCAATTCTCTTATGCACACAATAGTGGTCGATTGGTCGACAGTGGATGGGATTTCGTTTCTCACACCCTCTTTCCATTCGGTTTGGTCGACGAAATTGTTGTCGCCTTTTTGGTAATATCCTTTGCGCACGAAGACTCCCGGTATGGAGTCGCGCTGGACAGTGCTTCTGATACTGTCGGGATTGGTGCCGTTGTCTAATAGGGCTTTCACCTTGGGAAGCGATTCAGGACGGGCAATTGTGATGATGGTGGCGTAAACCCGGTCGTCCCACATGTATTTTGATGCGTTGCGCTGGTGGAATGCGTCTAAGCCTAATGTGTCTTTCACGGCCTTGTCCCAAACTTCCTTATCCATCAGGTCGAAGAGCAAAATTCCGTCTTTATATTCCTGAACCAATGCCTTAAATTCAGGGTATTTCTTTTCGAGGTTAGCGTCGGCATAGTCCATCACCACTCCGTTGGAGAAGCCTTCGTACAACTGGTAGGCGTAGGCGGATGGTGAGACGAAATTTTGCATCCTCATGTTCTCTTTGATGTATTTGACGAAATCACCTACCTTGGTGGGGTTGCCTTCCAGGCTGAACAGGGTGGCATCCATGTCGACCATGTCAGTAGGCTCGTATGCCTTGCGAAGGATGCTGCTGTCGATAGTGGCCATAAAGGTTTCCAATTGCTTGTTGTTCTGCTTGAACTTGTATTCAGTCTTCGCCTGTTTCAACACCAGTTCTTCCGACTTCTTGGATCGCACATCTTTTTCAATGCGTTCTGCGAGGCCTTGTTTTTCCTTTTCAAAAGTGCTTATTCCCGACTTGCCCAAAAGTTTGATAATGTGGTAGCCGTAGTTGGTACGGATGGGTTTTGCTATTTGTCCGATTTCCAGTGATTTGCATGCTTCGATAAACTCGGGTACAATACGGCTGACGGTGAAGCTGCTCAATGCCCCTTCGCGAGCGATAGTGCCCTTATCGTCACTGTATTGTCTCACTTTGTCGCTCCAATTCTTTCCGTCGCTCTGCATCAGTTCCTTGTAGATGTTTTCTGCTTTCTGTTGCATGTTGGCTTCATCTTCTTCGGAGGCGTCGAAAGGCAGCTGCAGGAAGATGTGGGCGGCTTGTATGGAACCCATGGCATCGGTCACACTATGCACCTTGATGATATGGTAGCCGAAATCGCTCCTAACGGGCATGGAGACTTCACCGGCCTTGGTGTTGTAGGCACCGGTCTCAAATGGATATACCATGTCAAAGACAGTGAAATAGCCCAAGTCGCCGTGGTTGCCCGGACGTGCGGGATTGTCGGTTGTGGCTTCCATGCCTTTGGCCGATGGGTCATCGGAATAGTTGTCGGCCAAGGCTGCGAAGTCGGCTCCTTTGGCCACAGCTTTCTTGCGGATGTCCATGGCCTTGTTGTATGCCTTCAGGGTGTCTGATGGCAAGGCGTTCTTCTCGCAACGGATAAGGATGTGCGAAGCACGGATGTCTTTCTGCTTGCGGTTGTAGGCTTCTTGAATCAGCTCTTCAGTGATGTTGTCACTGCTCATGAAGGGTTTGGCCAACTGCTGGCGATAGCCGGCCAGTTCGTTGCGGAACTTGGTGCTGGTGTCTAATTTCATGCGTTCGGCTTCCATCACCTTCATGCGGAATGTGGTGAAAAGTTCAAGGTATTCGTCAACGGACTTCTTCTCGATGACCTCGCTCTTTAGGTTGTTTTTGTAGTATACATCCGTGAATTCTTTCACCGTGATGTCTTGTTCGCCGATGGTCATTATGACTTGGTTGTCGAGTTTCGATTGTGCATGGGCGAAGTAAGTTGGCATGAAAAATGAGGCCAAAACAAACA
>JBGYWU010000042.1:0-5082 GCA_041842265.1 Candidatus Limimorpha sp.
AATATCAATTTCAAGCGATTGCGCCAACTGAAAAGCACCTTTGTGGAAACGAAGGATTTGGCCTGTCTCCGAGCGCGTGCCTTCGGGAAAGACTACCACCGAATAGCCACGCTCAACGAGCCTTTTCAACCGCTCCAGATTCTTGTCGTAACTGTCGGAAACAGGATAATACTCGGCATAGCGGATGACGAGGCCGTAAATCGGGTTTTTCCACACCCAATCGGTAGTGAGCAACACCACCTTGGGATGTAACATGATGGTGCAAAGCAGGTCGAGGTGCGACTGGTGGTTGGCAATGACGACGGCAGGTTTCTCAAAGGTCTCTCCGAACTTGTTGTCCAAATGGAACTTCACCCCAGGCAGCAGTTTCAAGGCCAGACGCATAATGCGGGCGATAATCTTGTGATATAGATAACGCTTCTTCTCTGTGTTTGGACCTAAAATAATGTAAATCAATGTGAAAGGTGTAAACAACACAAAGACAAAGACAAAAAACACAAGAAGAGACACGCCGGTATAAACCAAACGCTTCAATGTCAGAGGTACCTCGCGAAACTGTCCTTTCTTTTTGGTCAGCCAGCCGAAAATGAAGGGAGGCAGGTAGCAAGCCATGAAGACTACCGTCGCCATACCGATGATGGCCACCTCGGCCAACGAACGCATGGCAGGATGAGAGGCAAAAATCAGCGTTCCAATACCGATGAACATAAGGATACCCGAAAGGATAACACTGTTGCGGAAGTTCTTCAACATCCGCTTGCCGTAGGCATATTCATAAAGCAATCCTTCCGTAATGAAGATGGTGTAGTCGTCGCCCTGACCGAAGATGAAAGTGGCCAAGATGATATTCACGATGTTGAACTTGATACCGCCCAAATGCATGATTCCCAAAATCCAAGCCCAGCCCACCGTCAGCGGCAGAAAAGCCAAGAGTGAGAGCTCCAAACGCCCAAACGAGAGACATAGGAAAAAGAACACAACGATACTGCACACATAAAGGATGAAGTCAAAATCGGATGAGAGGGCACTGACCAGGCTGTTGCCCACATCGCTGATGCTGAAGGCAAAAGCGGTGTCGGGTAGCGAGTTGCGCAACTGCTGTTTCAAAGGCTCGGAAGCCCCGGCGGGCACCCGCACGAAGTTGACCACCCGCGCCACCGAATCGTGCTGCAACATATAGGTGCCGCACAAAGCCAGCAGGGGTTCCATCTCGCTTACACCCAATGGTCGCCATGCCTTAGTGATGCCGTTGGTAAAGGTGTCGAAAGCGTTTGCCATGAAACCGGCTTTCAATGCCTCCGCCTTGACTTGTTCGGCAAGTCCGGCATGCCGCTGCCAGAAATCTCGCCACAGCTCAATCGACTTTTCCTGTTTTTCCACCGAAGGCAAGAGGCCGTCCATTCCCGAAATACTGTATTCCACACTGTCGGGTACCGACTGCCGCAAGTTGGCTATTATGGTTTCGTTTTTTCTAATAACACTATGAAAATCAGATGCTTCCGAAACTACATAAACCAAGTCAGTCTCGCCTTCCTTTTGCAACGACTCGCTCAGCAAGGCCAAATCTTCTTGTTCTTGGCGGGTCATGTAGTTGATGTTGTGCAGGTCGGAATCGAAAGCGGTGTCTTGGCTGAACCAGCTGAGTATCAATGTCATCAATACCAAAGGCCAAAAAATGTACAATTTGACTTTGCGCCACCCTTCCGAAGGGGCCCTGCCGTCATCGACAAAGAGTTTTTTTGCCTTTTTCGGCACGACGGCAAACAATGGCAGAAAAACCATCACGAAAAGAATGGTGCCCACCAAGGTCAAAGCGCCGAAAAGACCCAGGTCGCGCATGGCCTCAGCTTTCACAAAACCGAGGCAGGCAAAGGCAGCCACCGTGGTAAGGTTGCCGATGACCAAGGGCTGTATGACATCTTTCAGGGCCTCGCGTCTATTAGGTTCTTGCTTGATGTGGTCGAGATAATGCAGGGGATAGTTGACCGCAATGCCAACAATGACCGAGCCAATGCCCACTACGATGATGGAGATGCTCGACTTGAACAAGGCAATGACCGCCAAGGCGAAAACCCAGCCGAAGAGGATGGAGATACCGAGCCAAAGCAGGTTGCGCTTGCGTGCCAAGGTGAACATCAAAATGCCGAATATCAGCACAATAGCCAAAACAATGGAGAAATAGCTGTCGTACTTGATTTGCTTTGCATTGGTGACGGCGATGGTAGGCGCACCTACAGCCGAAATCCGCACTTTAGGATGTTCGCTCTCGGTCAACTCTGTTACCCTATCGATCAAATCCACGACTTTTGCGTTGCCTTTCGTGTCGCTGCCCGAGAACGGCGACGTTAAGAAAACAAAGCCTCTGTCGCCGCGTTCGTTGAAGAGGTATTCGTCCTCTATGCGGTAGTTCCGCGTAGGGTTGAGTGCATTCAGCCGCTGCAAGGTGGGCGAATAAAGGTTGAGCGGGTCGGATTTGATGCCGTCGACGACAAAGCCAGCCGTAGGCATGGACAATGTCCGCTTGATGTTGGCCATGCTCGTGGATACATGGTCGGGGTCGGCCAGCAGGGAATCCATGCGTTGGTAGTCGCTCTCGGTAAGGAACAACGCTTGGTTCTCGCGGATGAAGTCGATGGCATCGAACACTTGGCTGCCGTCGACACGACATTGCAAGTCGCTGACAATTTGAGCGGTATCTATTTCCTTCCAATGGCTCTCAAAGGCATCCATTGCCTCTATCACTGCATCTATGGCTTCGTCGCTAGCCAATTGGGTGGTGTCGGCGGCAAAAATGACCGTGATTTGACCTTGGTTGCCCAAGTCGTTGTAGACCGAAGTGTAACGTTTCTTCTCGGGGTCAGTAGGCAGGAAGTCGGCGATGTTTTCCTTGTAATCCAGACGCAGGGCCGAGAACACGCACAAGGCTGTAATCACCAACAGCAAGACGATCGAGAGCGGCTTGTTGCGCGACAGGCGGTCGTAGATGGAAAGGAAGAACTTGTTCATTTGTTTTTCCTCCCAAACAGTTTGTGAATCAGGCGCGAAGGCCATCCGTAAACAATAGCCGCTAAGCAGAGGATAGTGTTGAGCACGCTGATGCGGAAAAAATCCCAAAACGGACGGAAATGCGCAACGCGCTCTTCGGCTTTGGGATAGAAAACGTTGACCTTGATGGGCAACAAATCGGTGCCGCGACAAGCGGAGAAAACCAACAGCGACAGCTCGGCTTCGTAGCGTGCGCTGAAGATGGGGGGAAGCCTACGTAAGGGATAAAGGCGGTAACCTGTCTGTGTATCAGGTAGATTAATCCAAGTCTGAATCCTGAACCAAAAGTTGGAGAACTTGTTGGCAAAGCTGTTCTTGCCGGGCATGTTTTCCTGTTTCAGGTTGCGGCTGCCCACAATCAAAGCACCTGGGCGTTGTTCCAAGGCCTCAACAAACAAAGGGATGTCCTCGGGGAAGTGTTGTCCGTCGCTGTCGATGGTGATAGCATAGTCGAAACCCATCTGTTTGGCTTTTTTGAAGCCTTGTTTCAAGGCATAGCCCTTGCCACGGTTGCGGCCATAGTCGACCACTGTGATGCGGTCGCCAAACGAGGCCAGAATCTCGGCAGAATCGTCGGTACAGCCGTCGTTGACGACGATGACATCGGGGCAAAAGTTCAGCACGCGTTCCACCACGTCGCGCAATGTGCCGCCGTTGTTGTAGGTAGGCAAAAGGGTGCAGACTTTCATTTTCTGCATCTTGTCTCGTGTCGCTATGGCATCAGACGGGTTCATAACTGAAAGTCAACGACATTTTGGTGTAGACTTGGTTTTCGTCGGCAATGGCGACTTGTGTCTTGCATTCGGTCTCGCTTTCGGTCAAGCCAGTGAACACAAAGCGCACCTCTTTGTCTGCTGCGGGGACCAGCACGTTGAGGTATTTGACGTTCTTTGACGATTTCATGAACAGCAGTTTGCCCATTTTTCGTTGCAGCAACTCGCCGGCGGTCTGCAGCAGGCAGGCGCCTGGCGTAATGGGATTGCCCGGAAAATGGGCTTGATAGATCAAGTGCTCGGGGTTGCAGCGCAGCTTTGTTGTGAAGCCGTTTTCCGAGTCTTCAATGAATTCAATATGGAAGAGGTTGTCTAAGAAGTTCATTTACTCGTGTTTTTAGAAATCAACGCCGAACGTCAAACCTAGTGTCGTATGGCTTTGGTCTTGCGCGAGACAACATCTCATAAGTGAAGGTGAAAGATGGAATGTCACCTTTTGCGCGTTTTGGTTGTATTGTTCCAACACATCATCAAGTTTTCCGTTACCAATACCTCTCAAATATAACCTGCCACAAACATATCCGCTCCTAAGCTGGCATTAAGCAATCCTAATCTGATGTTTAATAAAGCATCCTTGGTCAGATCGTAATCATATACAAAATAGCTCAGTCCTGCATAGCCCAAGCCAATTCCAAAGGCAATCCAGCCGACGGTTTTCAGTGTGTTGCCCGTGTAATACAAGGTGCGACCCGAGTTAAATTGATTGAATAATTCGATGTCCATCATGCTATTCAACCCATCATCGGTGAGAAGATGGGCGTTTGTAGCCTTGTATGATTCACCAAAGAAAAGTTCTCCACGATGTCTCTTCAAAGGGAGGTCCTTGTATTGTTCCAAGATGGTGTTTTCTTGTGCCACTGAAGTCAAGCCCATAAAAACTAGTAAAAACAATAAAAGCCTTTTCATAGCGAATGGTTTTGAATGAAGAAGCAAAAATAAGAATTTATTCCTTTGCATAAAAAAAAGGAGCATCTTGTGCTCCTTTTTCAGCAGATTTGCAATCCCCTATCGCTATTCTTTCACCACCTTGTCCGAATAAGTCTTCCCGTCCTCTAAAGTGATGCGCATCGTGTAGGTGCCAGCGGAAAGTTGATTCAGGTTGATGCTCTCGAAGGCCTTGTTTTGCTTGTGTACCAAGCGGCCTTGCTGGTCATAAAGCTCCACTTGTGCGGGCTGCACATCGGGAGAGAACTGTATGAACAGCTGTTCCTTCACGGGGTTGGGATAGAAGGCTTAGGGGCGCATAAACGATTCCTTTTCCGAG
>JBGYWU010000043.1:0-23714 GCA_041842265.1 Candidatus Limimorpha sp.
AAAACAATCCGTTGAGGAATGAAACGGAAAACGGAAGCCTTGTTGGAACGGAGCGCGCAGCAGAAACGCCCGATTTTGAAATTCCTACGGAGTACACGCAGGAGAATTTCATGAAAGTCTTGAACCGTTCAAAGGAATTGACCGACGGGCGCAAAAGGCTAAATGCGGTTTTGGATAGCGACAGCGAGTTTGAACCTTTGACCATATCGCAAAAACAGCAATATGAATCCCGGCTGAATGCTATCGACGAAGAAATGAACGGTCTTGGTGCGTTCATCGACGAGTGGAGCAAGACCGACGAGGCAAGGGCTTACTATGATTGGCAGAAGCAACAATGCGCGGCGTTGGAAGATAATATCAACAAGTATGCCCGCAATATGCGTGACCAACGTGCCCAGCGTCAGCGTGAGCGTGAAGAAAGCAGAGGCTTTTGGTCAACGATGGCTAATGGACTGATGGCCGCAGAGAATCCAATCACCCCCGAAGTGGTTGATGTTTTGACCAATCCCGACGAGAACAACATCCGTGCAGCTCAGAATGAGATTCGCAACGCAAAGAACCAGTTGAAACTGGAAGAAATGCGTATGAACGGCGAAATGAAAGGACTTGCGTTCCTTCGCGGTATGGAGACCGCCAACTATTACGAACTTATTCCAGCTGTTGGATTGGCTGACGCGGCATCCATACTATCGTTGTCGCAAGATGTCGAGGAAGGGAAAGAGTTGAGCGAGACCCAGCAGATGCTATACGATGCTATGAAGTTGAGGGCTGGCGTGGATTTCTCCTATCAAGACAATAACACTGTTTGGGAGCGCGTAGGACAAAGCGCACCTGAACAAATCGCCTTCACGTTACAATTCGTTGTTGGTGCTGGTTTAACAGGTGCAACCGAAGTGGGCGAACGTGTTGCTGCAAAAACAGCACAAAAGGCCGCTATGAGATATGCGAAGAAAGGCGTGAACAGCGGTGCAAGAAGATTCATTGGCGGCACCGTGATGCCGAAACTTGAAGGCATGGCCGTTTCAGCTACAATGCAAACCTTTATGAATCCGTTGAGCCTTGCCGATATGGCAGAGGATTTCGAGCGCAGGTACGCCGGCGACATATACTATGACGGCGATGGCAATCTTCATGTGTTCGACAATGACAGAAGCGCAGGGCAGGCGGCATACCAGGCCGTAGCGTCGGCATGGATTGAGAACTTCACGGAGTATGCCGGTGGGAACATCACCAAGAGCGTAAGGCTGGCCGACGGAAAGATGCTTGACCTTGCCGGCAAGTTCGACAATGTGATGAAGCGTGTCGGCTCCGGTAAGATTCAGGACGTGTTCAGGATTCCGCGGCAGCTCGGACACCTTACGCAGATAGGCTCCGCTCCCGAAGAGTTCCTTGAAGAGGAATTGGGCAGCGTGATGAACGCCTTGTTTGCCACCGACGCACAACGCGGGGAATCATACGGCGACGCTTTCAAGCGTACAATCGGGCAATCGTTCAGCGGTGAGCAGCAATTGGAAACCTTGTTGAGTGTTTCTATAACAAGCATGTTGCTTGGCGGCGGCGGCAATGCCGTGAACGCTATAGGCAATGCAGGCTATCGTCGTCACATCAACCAAGATGTTGAACGCTCAAAGGCTTTGCTTGGTAAGGTACATGGTATTGACATCGGGGAACTTGACAACCAAATCGAGAACGGCGAGATTAGCGATATTGCATCCTACCTCAAAGCCCAATCCGATGCTAACAGATGGAGCCAGGACGAACAAGGTGCAGCGGTCAGCTATGTATTGAACAGGGCGCGACAAATCGGAATGAGACACAGCGACGAGGCCGCCATCGAGGAGGCCCAGCAGGAAATGCGCCAACAAGCCGAAGACATGGCCAACCGTTGGGACGGCAACATATACAATGCCACTTGGAAGGATGGAGAAGGTAACGAACAACCCGTCACCATCATCAACGGAAGGGTGCATTATACCACAAGGGAGAATGGAAGTATCCATTTCAACCCATATATTTCCAGCGGCATGTTGGCTATCAGGCTTGCCGACGGCACAAAGAAGCAGGTTGCATCACGAACCATTACAGGCATCCAGTCCGTCATGTCGGTAGATGAGCAACTTGAAGCCCAAGGTCAAACCATTCCGCAGATGATGAAGTTGCAGTTTGAGCAGGAAGGAATGGTGTTGCCTACCGTTGAAAGCGTTTGGGGCGGCAATCTTGAAGCCAATGTAACACAGCTTGAAAACGGAAAATATACTTATCTTGGACAAGACCAAAACGGACTTTATGCTTTTGCCAATAATGACAAAAAGACGCAGAAGGATAATCCTATTGTCCATATGACCGAAAGACAATTGGTTGAATACGGGCTTTCGCTCAACATCCAGTCAGCCGACGAGGAGCAGAGACGGCAGGCACAGGAGGATATGGAATTTATGGACGACCTCGATAGAATTTCACAAGCCACGGATGAACATCAGTGGGGCGTTGTGAAAGCGTATGCTGGAAGACACTTGCAGTTCGAGGACAATGGTATGGTGTCGGTAGATACCGACCCGCGTGCATACGCCCCTTATCTACTTGCTTGTTCGGAAGGTTCGTTCGAGAACGCCATAGCCAGTATTGACCAAAGCATTGCAGCATTGGTATCATCACAGGGTCAACAAGCGCAGGCGGCAGATGTTTCAGCCGACCCGGGTTTCAATGCCGAGACCCATGCTAATATGGAACATCTTGACGAGACCACCGCCAAGGCGATAGATTTCTATACCAATACCCGAAATGCTCTTATTGAGATGCAGCAGGGCCAACAAGATGCCAAAGAAGAAAATGCGGCCAATATCCCTGTTTCGCAAATGGAGGTAGGGACGGAGTTTCCTGTTAATATTGCCGATGGTGCCGTTGCCCGTGTTGAGGGCAAGGATGCCGACGGGCGCAGCGTGGTGAGCGTGTATGATGCCGATGGAAACATCATGGAGGCTGGCATTGACGATTGGAGTGATGAGTTTTGGGATAATGTAAGAGTGAGACCACAGGAAACGGCAGGAATCGAACAAAACCCACCGAAAATAGAACAAAATTCTGATGAAATCGAACGGGATGAGGCCAAAAACGAGCAACAAGAGGAAACACCTCTTTCGCCTGCACAGCAAACCTTCAATGATTTGGTGCAGAAATATGGCGATAAGGCGGGTCACAAGATTGATGTTACCGCCGAGGATAAGAGCAAGACGCTTGACAAAGCCAAGAAAGCCTTAGAGAAAGCTCAAACGGACTACGATGATGCCCCCATAGGTAAGGAGGAAAAAGCAGAAGCCGCTTTGCAGAAGGCGCAAAAGGAATACGAAACCGCATTGGCAGAGCAGCAAGAATGGGACGAGGTGAAATCCGTCAAGGACAGGTTTGTCGCCGAGCAGCTTGCCGCACGGCAAGCCGACGAAGAGCGGCGCAGGGAAGCAGCCGAACGGGAAGGGGGCGTTCAACAAGATGGCGTTGCCGGGGAAGGCGATCAAGGAGAGCGGGGAGCAACCTCCCCCGTCCCCTCCTCCATGGAGGGGAGTGAGCCACAGCCTATCGGCAGGGGCTTCTTCGGGAACATCTACGACCAGTTCAAAGGGAAGGTCAAGGAAGCGTTTGATTTCCTCATTTCGCACAGGGAAGGGGATTTGCTTGGCGTGTTCCACCGTGACGGATTGGGCGACATTGATTTGGTATGGGGAAGCAGTGAACGCAAGGAAGGGCTTGAACATATCATAGAAAAGCATATCAATACCCTTCATGACTTTTCAAGTATTGAAGAAGCCGTGAATGTAATTGATGATGTTATCAAGAACGGCATCGTGTCAAGAGAGAACCCCGACAAAGCAAACCTTGATCATAATGGGTACAGAGTTTCCGTCAAGAAACAAATACGAGATGACAAAGGCAATGTAACTGGGAAAAAGAACTGGGTTGTTACTGCATTTGACAAGGAGCGCGGTGTAAAAGAAAAAGAACGCGCTTCGTCAGGTGGGACTTTAACAACTCCTCCCACGAACCAATCGGCCGGCGGGGTGACTTTACCGCCAAACGAAGCGCGTTCCGACGGCAAAGATACGCAAAATCCGGAAACGAAAGATGCGGATGTTGGAAAAAAAGTGACAGACGGGAAAGACAATGCGGTTGATGCGGAGAACGACGTCATGTTTGATGCCGGAATGGGTTATGAGGAACGCCTGAACAGCCTTGCGTCGGAGACGGAAGACGTGGCAAGAGAAGACCAGATCATGCTTTATGATGGACTGAAAGGCGGAGTTGAAGCGGCAGAGGCGCAAGTAAAAAGGAAAGACGAAGCATCAGATGCCGGTGCGCCGAAAGCGACCGAAATGCAGGCTGCGGCGGTAGTGGAGCAGCTGAAGAAGACGGGGATGGAAGGCGATGTGGTGACGGTAAAGACGACTGCGGAGGCGAAGGAAAAGATAAGAACGCTCAATGCCGAAAAGCGCAGACGTCAGGTAGAGGAAACAAGCAGGCAGTTTGACAAAGAACTGCAAGAGCAGATAGACGGCACGCAGAAAGCCGGACACGTGTATAGCTTGGGAACGCCAAGCCCGATACTGTTAAGCGCAGGAATACCAAATCTGCCTATTGAAATGGCATCGGCGAGATTAAATCATAAATCAAACCAAGAGAATCATCCGTTTGAGTTGTCGGAGGTAAAAGGTTTAGTGGAAGCCGTACAGAATCCGTTGGCTGTATTCAGGAGTGCAACACATATAGGAAGCAATGTAATCCTTACCGAGTTGAGGCAGGGGAACAAAAATTTTGTTGTAGCGATAAAGACGAATAAGCAAAAAGGGAAAATACAAATCAACGACATTCGCAGCATACATCCAAGAACAACAACCAATGTTATTGATTGGATAAACAGCGGTTTGATGGATTATGCGAGTGTAGAAAAACTGACCGAATGGGTTGATGACAAAATAAAAACGAGAGACTATCTAAACAGCAGTAACCCCGCTGAGGTTAGAAAACCTCTTGTTTCCGCCGCAAAGATACTACAAAATTTTGAGAATCCAACAATTCCGGACGAAAATTTATATCACGCCGTATGGCACGGAAGTCCGCACGCGTTCAAAGCGTTCGATTTTTCGCACATGGGCAGCGGAGAAGGTGCGCAGGCATACGGATGGGGCGGATATGTGACCGAAGTGGAGGGCATAGGAAGGACGTATGCGCAGAGAAACATTTCCGACAAGCATAAGGAAAACCGCACCATCAACAAGTTGGCCAGAGAGACAATTGAAGGCTCAGCCGGCAAGGAAGCCGCTTTAGATTACTTAAACGGTTTGCTGAATGAAAGCTGGTCTGATAAAAAGCGGGTAAAGGCTATGATAAAAATTATAGAAACCGGCAAGTTCTTACCTGAAGGAAAATCGAACCTTTACGAAGTAGAGATCCCCGATGACAATGGGACGAACTACCTGCACTGGGAGATGCCCTTTTCGCAACAAGGCGACGGGGTGAAGGCAAAGATACGTGAAATGCAAAAAGACGAATCCGTTTATGCCCAATCGACCAACTTCGATGTAAAAGACCAAAGTGGAGAGGAATTTTACAAAAAACTCTCCATCCGTCTCGGAGGCGACAAGGCTGCAAGCGAGTTACTGTCACGTGCCGGCT
Source organism: Candidatus Limimorpha sp. (assembly GCA_041842265.1). Lineage (GTDB taxonomy): Bacteria > Bacteroidota > Bacteroidia > Bacteroidales > F082 > Limimorpha. Next base: position 5,665 of record JBGYWU010000043.1, read on the forward strand.
TTGCGGGCATTTCCTATCCGGCGGAATACACGAGCGGCGGACGTGAGGACGGCAGACGCAACTACGTCATCTTCAACGAAAAGGACATGAGGATAACAAACCATGCCAAATGGGCTTTATATCCGAAAGGAGAGATAGCCGGCGCGACATTGCCGGACGGCACGGTTATATTGGTTGCTGACAATATGACGATAGACACGCCGTTCCACGAGTTTGCGCATAAGTTGCGGAAGTATGCCAAAGCACACCCCGAATTGGCGAACCTTGCGGAAGCCATAGACAAGTATGCGGAAGAGGCCCCGCGGCACATCAAGGACTATGTGAAACGGACATACCGGTATAAAACGGAAAGTGATGCTTATATGGACGAAAGCTACGCGTGGGCGTTGAGCATGCAGAGCAAAGGAAAAATAGAGAGTTTCCTGAAAGAGCGCGGCGTGGACACTGGAGACCTCACGGAGCTGTCGAAGGCGCAGGCGTGGTACAAGAAACTGTGGGATGCTGTGAAACGGTTGTGGGACGGCGTGAAAAACTATTTTGCCAAGGACGTCGGCAAGGAATATGCCGATTTGAGCGTGTTTGACGCTTACGATAAGATGAGCGCGCAGGAGATTGGCGACAAACTGTATGACTTGTTGATGGGCGGAAAGAAGTTGCCCGAATTTGGAAACACGACACAGGATTCAGAATTGCAGAACTATGCCGGGCAGTATGCCGTTGAGGGAGACGTTGACGCCGATGGCAACGTGCGCCCCGAAGCGCTGGGGGAAATCCGCAAGGAACGCGCCGATATAGAAGCGAGAGCCAAGGCTGACGGCAGTTGGCTGAAAGCCCCGAACGGCGAGGCAACCAAGTTAACGCCGGAGCAGTGGGTAACGGTGCGCACCAAGCGGTTTAAGGATTGGTTCGGTGATTGGGAGCTGAAGCATAAAAAAGTGAATGTTGTTTCCGCCAAATCAAATATATTCAAAAACTTTGACGAGGCACGGGAATGGGCGAAGAAGAACATATCACGGGTATATAGCGACGATGAGACCGGGGGAAAAGGAGAGATAGAAATAAGCCATTCCGCTATCGACAAATATTTCAACAGTTCGTCCGTTGAAAAGAGCGTAAACGCTGATGTGCACAAATCGGCCATATCCATGCTGCCGGAAATAATCCGCCATTCTGTTGTTGGAGAAGTCCATCCGGATTATATTAAGAAAAATGGCGTAAGAAGCGTTGAAAATGGAGTTTCTCCAAATACGGAAATACATCGTTTATTCGGTGCGGTGGAGATAGACGGGAATGTTTACAGGGTTAAAACGACTGTAAAGTATTTCACAGACAAGGGCAACAACAACAAGGCTCATTCATACGAAGTAGTAAAAATTGAGCTGATGGACGAATCCACCAGCTCGGAGCTGAACCCGGACAGCCAGACTGTTTCCCCAATTCAGACTGCAAATTTACTAAAAGGAATTGAGAAATCCTACGAAAAAGGAAAATATTTGCTTGATGATTACAGTAAAGTAGTGGACGAGAACGGTGAGCCGTTGGTGGTGTACCACGGGACGACAAATTCTCTAAAAATTTTAGTTCCTCAATTAATAAAAACAAGGAAAGACGGCACCGAATATATCGATAAAGACGCAATGAGACTTGTGGCGGATAATTATATCAGCGCTCACAATTTATTTCCATTCACTATTTTTGATAAAAAAGAAAAAAATCATGTTGGCACAATAGAAAATTTTATGAACTTTTGGTTCTCTGACCGATTAGAAGTAGCTAATACATACGCTAATGAAGGAAGAAGAACATATACATTTGAAGATTATTATAATAACATAGAGTTTAATGAAAACGGTGATTTAATTGAAAAAATTGATTCGGCAACAATTTTGTATAACCTCGGATTAAAACATCTCCGAGAAACATCAAAAAAGACAGAAAAACAACTTCTGGATATAAAAAGAAAAGCGGAAGAAAAAGGGTGGATTTTACCTTATTTACCCAGCAGTGCACACGCCTATAAAATTATCGCTTCAAAAGAAAATTTACACGATTTAAGAAATCATGTTTATGATGGATATTCAACAAAAAATTTTGATGGCAAAAAGACCGGATTGGACAATTGGAAGAAGATTATAGGAGAAATTTTGGGATATAGGGGTTCATTTTTCTTGAATATAAGGTCTCAATATAACATTGATTATGAGGGAGCAACGTGGAAACAAGAAAAGAATGGGAAAAAAATAGGAGATTTTGTTTCTGATGCTTTTAATAAAGGTGAAGATGGCTTAATAATAAAGAATATAATAGATTCAGCAGGTCCAGGTTTTGAAGATAGCGCAAATGACTATGTTGTTTTCTCTCCCTCCCAAATCAAGTCGGCGACTGATAATGTAGGTACGTTCGACAGCGGGAACGTTGACATAAGGTTCTCGGTTGGAAGACCTTTCGGTGGCAACAGCGGATATGTGGGCTATTCGAAGAGCAAAAGGGCTGTCGACGCGGAGAGAAGGGGGCTGCGGAACAAGTCGCAGATGGACGGCTCGTTTGCCGACGAGGTGAACGCGCTGATACAGGAGAAAAACCCTGGCGCGCCGAAAGTGACGCTGAAACGGATAAAGGACGCGCTTGGGGGCATGCGCGCCGACGAATGGCACCACACCTCGATGTACGGCAACCGCACAGACTATTATTCCGCTGAAACGGTAGCGGAATACTTCACGCCCGAAACCGACGCCGGAAAGACAGAGAGAGAACGCGTTGAGGAGAAACGGCAAGAGTACATGAGACTGCTTTCGGAAATCGAGAAGGAGGTTTACGAGGCCGTCCCTTATGAGACAGCGGAAGACTTGGCGGGATTTCTCCCGGACGGCATTAAGTTGTTTCGCACATCTGACGGCCATCTTGTTAAACACACGAGAGACGTTCTGCGGCCTTCGCGCAGTATAAGCCTTATTCCGAACGGCGAGGGCGGTTTTGTGGACGACGTAGACGGATGGACATACGAGCATCGCGAAGAGTACGTCAAGGCGATGGACGAATACAACGCCGCAAAAAGGGCGGCGGTTGGTAAAGTGCCTCAGGAGAAGAAAGACCGCTTGTTTGAGTTGAGGGATGAGCTTGAGAAAGGCATACGGTACAGCGTAAGTGGCGACGGGGCGGCGGAACGGACGGCAGCTTCCGACCTTGCCTACAACGCCGTGCGCGACGCCTTGGCGAACGCAGGCATAGAGGTTGCGGAAGCCACTGAAGATGACGTTGCCGCGCTGAAAGGCATGGTGGGTCACATCAAGGACACGAAAGGCACGGTGAGAGGCTGGGTAGGCAACGACGGCAGAATCTACCTTACAAAGGACGGAATGACCGCAGAGACCCCCATCCACGAATACACCCACCTTTGGGCAGAGGCTTTGCAGATGGACAATCCTGAACTTTGGGGACAAATCAAGGAATTGCTCAAAGGTACGCCCGAATGGAACCGCATCCTTTCAAGCCCCGGCTATTCCTACCTGAGAAAGCGGAACGGCGAGGTAAAGGATGAGGACAGATTGGCCGGCGAAGTGCTTGCCCATATCAGCGGCAGGGAGAACGGCAGGCGCATGGAAGCCGAGGCGAAGAAGATGATTGACGAGGCCGAAAACTATGCCGAGGCAGCCAAAGCCTCTTTGTTGCTTGGTCGTGTTCGTGACGCGCTGAAGAAGTTCTGGACTTGGGTAGGCAAGACCTTGTTAGGCAGGAAGGGCAGCATCAACATCGAGCAGGTGCAGAACATGGCGCTGGCCGACTTGGTGCACGGAGTTGACCCATTCGGCCCTAACGGCAGAACGCGCAGAGGAAAGCGTATGTTGGTAGATGATAACGAGACGGAGCGTGTCAATCAGAAGTTCAATGATGAGTTGCAGCAGCAGATTGATGGCACGTTGCCCAAGGGTCATGTGTATGAAATGGGTAAGCCCAGCGTGTATTTGCGCAGCACTGGCATTCCGAATCTGCCCATCCGTCTGCAATCGAGTGTGCTGAATATAAAAATCAACGACCCAGCGCATCCTTTTGAACTTTCTGAAATCAAAGATTTGGTCAAGTTGATACAGAAACCGATTGCCATCTTTAGTTATGGCGATAGTAAACAGGCTCAAAACCTGATGATAGGATTGAGCCATCCCGACAGCGAAGGTCGTAAGTTTTTGGTAGGTTTGTCACTTAATCCTATTGTGAAAGGTAAGGAACTGAACATCAACAGCATCAGAACCGTTTTTCCAAAGAGTTTCCATGATTGGATTCACTGGGTCAACCAAGGGAAGCTGTTGAGGGTTGATGATAAAAAAGAATTCAAGTCCATAATTGATGCTCTTCGGACCAATCCCGTGGACTACATCAATGTAGATGAACTTGATTCCGCTGCAAATATAGTGGAAAATTTTGAAAACCCGCAAGGGGAGGAAGAAAATTTTTCCGGTGTGGATTTGAGCATCGATGGCCCCGAGAACCATATTGCCGATGAATATAACCGCAAGACGGGCTACAACGGCGATGACGTGAGCGGCTATGTGAGGAACAAGGAGGAACTGATCCGCTCAATATTTGACGGATTGCGCCCCTTGGAGCAGATGCAGCAGCTCATAGAGAAAAGCCTTGGCCGCAAGTTGCGCGACAGCGAGGACGCCTACGGACTGGCTACCTTGCTGCCTTCTCCGTATCCCAATTCGAAGTGAAGACGGATGGCTTCGTCATAGTACATCTCTTTTTTCAATGTTCGATAGTCTGACGTCTCTTTTTGCTTTACTTTTTCTAGCGAAAGACTTGTCAGTATTTCACGCAAATTTGCTACTTTTGCGCTTGCATTCGCAGACCTGCGGACAACCACACTGCATTTTTTAAGTTTGCAACCCGAAAACATACACCTAATTAATATGATCACAACTGACCAACAAAAAGAATTATGTAAGAGGATTGATGCCTTGAGGAGGTATCTTTGACGTGGACCGTCGTACCATTGAAGCTCAAGAATTAGACGAAAAGACACAGGATCCACAGTTCTGGAACGACCCGAAGGCTGCCGAGGCCACAATGAAGAAAGTTCGTGAAGTGAAAGGCTGGCTCAACGGTTACAAGGAAGCGGCTCGTGCTTACGACGACCTGAGCGTGCTCTTCGATTTCGCAAAGGAAGGCGAAGCCAACGAAGACGAGGTGGACAAGCAGTATGCCGCAACCATTGAGATCGTGGAAGAACTTGAGTTCAAGAACATGCTGCGCGAAGAAGCCGACCCGATGAGTGCCGTGCTGAAGATCAATGCGGGGGCGGGTGGTACCGAGGCCCAAGACTGGGCGCAGATGCTCATGCGCATGTACATGCGTTATGGAGAGAACCACAAATATAAAGTTACCATCAGCGATTTGCTTGAAGCCGACGATGCCGGAATCAAGTCGGTGACGATGAAGCTTGAGGGCGAATTTGCCTACGGCTACCTGAAAGGCGAGAACGGTGTGCACCGTCTGGTGCGTGTCAGTCCTTACAACGCCCAAGGCAAACGCATGACCTCGTTCGCCTCGGTATTTGTCACACCGCTCATCGACGACACCATCGAAATTGTGGTAGAGCAGTCGCGCCTCTCGTGGGATACCTTCCGCAGCGGCGGTGCCGGTGGTCAGAACGTGAACAAGGTGGAGTCGGGCGTGCGCCTGCGCTACCAATACAAAGACCCCTACACGGGCGAGGAAGAGGAAATCCTCATCGAGAATACCGAGACCCGTGACCAACCCAAGAACAAGGAAAATGCCTTGCGCCTCCTGAAATCACAGCTTTACGACCGCGAAATGCACCACCGTTTGGAAGAGCAGAACAAGATCGAGGCTGGAAAGATGAAAATCGAATGGGGCAGCCAAATAAGAAGCTACGTTTTTGACGACCGCAGGGTGAAAGACCATCGCACCAACCATCAGACTTCCAACGTGCAAGCCGTAATGGACGGGAACATCGACGAATTCCTGAAGTCCTATCTGATGGAGTTTGGAGGGAACAAGAAAGAATAACACCATCATGCCTCACTATTCACTTTGGCCATCTTGTGCAATGACAACTCAGACACTGCTTCCTCCTTCAGAAGGGCAAGAACCGCTTTCTCCTCCATCGGCTGATTCACCAATTGGCGGCTGGCGCATACAGAAGCGGACTCACGGGTTCAGGGCATGAAAAACGAAACAAAAATACTATCAATACAATAATTTGAGATTATTCGCATTATTAGAATATCAACATTAATCTTTCAACAACACAAAACGTTTTCAATGAAAAAAATTGCTATCGTCACTGCTATTGCCACCATGGTGTGTTGCGGAACAACCACCATTACGGCCAACAACTTTGAAATGCAACAGTCTTCTGAAAAAATCAATTGTGTCATCAACGACCCAACTCCCCCATTCATCGCCAAATTCCTCAGCACCTATTTCCCGAAAGCCAACATTTACATGTTGCATCCCGACATGGAAAAATTCGAGATTAGGCTGACCGACAACACGGAAATAGACTTCAACCGAAACGGCGAATGGAAAAGAATCAACTGCAAGAACTCCTCCGTTTACTGCTCCGTGCCATCCGAAATCATACCCCAGCAAATTGCGGCCTATGTCAATGGCAAATACGCAGATCAGCACATCGTCAAAATTGAGAAGAAGCGGAACAACTGGGAAGTTAAGCTGAACAACGAGCTCGAAATAAAGTTCGACAAGGATTTCAACGTCACCAAAATCAACAGTTGATTCCCACTAGGCTCCTTCCATAAGAGGAGTTCTATACAAAAGTTCAACATTGAAACGCGAAAAGCGAAAAAGTTTTTCTGTTTTCAATCAGTTTTTCTATTGCCTTAGAAAAGTGGCAAGTCATTTTTTGAACCTTTTTGAAAATGGTTGTAGCTACAACCATTTTCAAAACATTTTGCATCTTTGTTATGTCAACAATCCTTTTGCATTTGAATGAAACAGCTCTATATCAATACAATATGGAACGCAGCAATAAGGAATGCAGTTGGAAAGTGTTTGTAACGCAGTGATTAATATGCAAGCATAAGCCATCGGTCGCTGAGGGCATGAAGTGAACGGGCCGCGTGGGCATCGATGTCTTTCGGCGAACTGGCTTTTCTTCGGCGAAAAATAGCCGAAATTATTTTGAGTTTGTCGTGTGAAGCGAAAAATGACCTATTTTTGCTGAATCATAACAAAAACCATGACAACATTCTTCATCGCACTAATCGCTTTACTTCTTGGTTATTTCGTGTATGGGAAATTGGTTGAAAGGGTTTTCGGCACCGATTCCAACCGCGCCACGCCAGCTATCAGCATGGCCGACGGTGTTGACTATGTTCCAATGAAGCCCTGGCGGATTTATCTCATCCAGTTTCTCAATATTGCGGGAGTCGGGCCCATCATCGGCGCCATCATGGGGGCCCAATTTGGGACGGCTTCCTTACTGTGGATTGTGTTCGGGAGCATCTTTGCGGGTGCCGTCCACGACTATTTGGCGGGCATGATTTCGTTGCGCGACAAAGGTGCGAGTCTGCCCGAAATCCACGGCACTTATCTTGGGAAGGGTGCCAAGCAGGTAATGCGTGGTTTCACGGTGTTATTGATGATATTGGTGGGAGTGGTTTTTGTCAACACTCCGGCCACGCTGCTCAACACACACTTCACTCCGAATTGGAGCCCCTACATCTGGGTAGCCGTCATCTTGGCGTATTACTTGTTGGCTACCTTGTTGCCCATTGACAAGGTCATTGGCAAGATTTACCCCATTTTCGGCATCTTGCTGTTGGGCATGGCAGCGGCCATCTTCATCGCTTTTCTTGTCTATAAGCCTGAGATTCCAGAGCTTTGGAGCGGAATGCAGAACCGTCATCCCGATGCGTCCAACAGCCCCATCTTCCCGATGATGTTCATTTCCATCGCTTGCGGCGCCATTTCAGGCTTCCATGCCACACAATCGCCGCTGATGGCTCGCTGCATGACCAACGAGAAGCAAGGCCGTCCCATTTTCTATGGCGCGATGATTACGGAAGGCATCATTGCTTTGATATGGGCCTCTGCCGCCGCCTGTTTCTTTGGGCCTGACAGCGTGGCCGATGTGACCGACAAGAACGGTGCGGCTATCGTAGGCATCATCGCCGACACTTGGTTCTCGCCCATCATAGTCACCATAACCATCCTGGGGGTCATCAGTGCCGCCGTCACCTCGGGCGACACGGCCTTGCGCTCGGCACGGCTCATCATCGCCGACTTCATGCACTTCAACCAAAAGCCCATCAAAAACCGCTTGTTTGTTGCCATCCCCATGTTTGCCGTTACAGCACTCATCTTGCTATACAGCATCTCTGACGCCAACAGTTTTCAACTCATCTGGCGTTATTTCGCATGGGCGAACCAAGTTTTGGCCACAGTCACGCTTTGGGCCATTTCAGTATATCTTGCCAAGAACAGAAGAAAACTTTGGCTCCTTATCACTTTGATTCCTGCCCTGTTTATGACGATGGTAACCGGCTGTTTCCTCTTCGTGGCCAAAGCCTCTGACGGCGGACTTGGCTCCGTCCTGCCACGTCCAATCGGCTACGGCATCGGTGCAGCGGTCACCGTTTTTGGATTGGCATTGTTTATCGTGTTTTTGAAGAAAAACAAAAAAACCTTATTATGACGAGAAGAACAGCATTAGTTTTCGCCGTATTAACCCTGATGGCAAGCTTCACCGCCTGCCACAAGGTGAGTTATAACGGACAAACAGGCAAGATTCTGCACAAGAAATACAACCCGGCACTGAATATCAGTTACATTGATTCCGACTCCGTAACGGTGCAGACTTGGGACACCCTATACATTGATCTCGATCAGGACAAATCAACGGATCTGAAAGTCTATTTCGAATACAGCATCCCTTTCATACAGGCCATGAAAGACTGGCAGATTTGCATCCTTGAAACCGGCAACCTAAACATAACAGACGCGTGTTGGTGGGGACAGGGCATCCATGTCCTCTACGATTTTGTTCATCCAATTGCTGTGGTGCACAACGCTGAGGATGGCGCATATTACGGCTGGCTTGATGCCTATTCCTTCCTAGGTAGCGACGGGCAACAAAGGATCATCCGATTTTATTTGAGAGAAACCGCTTTCTGCACCTGTATTAATTACCCGCTCAGATGGGGAGAAGAATAAAGCAAATGCCCGACTGGAATCCAATCGGGCATTTTCCGTAGTGGAGACGCATTCAATGTGTCTCATTTGGAACAACATACAAATTCGAATTATTTTGTTGCCTCTTGGTAGCCGGCACGCACGGCCTGGATGTTGATGTCAACAACCTCCTGGCCTTTCTTGCCGAAGATATGGGCAATGGCTTCCTCTATCTTTTCCATCTCGATGCCAAGATATGGCACCGTAGCACCCAAAAGCACCATATTGGAGCGGGCTTTAAGCTGCTTGGCGATTTCATTGGCGTTGAACGAGACGACATGCTCCAGCTTGCCCAGCTCAGCGTTGATGGCTTCCATGTCGGGATAGTTGCTGATGTTGACAAGCGGGTCGTTGTTGGTCACCACCCAGCCTTCTTTGCTCAGCCAAGGCAGATAGCGCAAGGCTTCCATTGGCTCGGAAGAAAGAATGATGTCCGCACGACCCTCAGGGATGACGTCAGCGTAGATTTCGTTGTCGGAAATGCGTAGGTGGGAAAACACAGAGCCGCCGCGTTGCGACATTCCGTGGATTTCGGATTGTTTCAGGTTCATGCCCATATTCAAGGCAGCGTCGGAGATAATCTTGGCCACTGAAACGATGCCGTCGCCACCTACGCCACATAATACTATGTCTTTTTTCATTATTTCTGGATTTAAGATTTAAGATTCAAAATTCACGTTTGCAGAGACAAGGTTTGTCCTGTCACCACAAACAGACGATTATTTTTTCAAATGTTTCTTCAATTCCACGACACAGGTACGGTGTGGGATGATGACCGAAACGCCGTTGTAGTTGACCTCTTCCTCGATAATCTTAATGTTTTCCTCAAGGTTCTTGGGCAGGGGTACGATGTCGCGGATATGCTCTGGCTCAACCCCTAAGCCTTCGCAGATACGGCGGATCTTGTTATGTGCAGATGAAGGCTGTCCTCCCGTCATGGCAGTGATGTCGTTGTCGAGTATCATCACCGCGACGTTAGCCTTTTCGTTGACACAGTCCATAAGGCCGGTCAGTCCGCTGTGGCCGAAGGTTCCATCGCCGATGACAGCCACGCTCGGGAAAACACCCACCTCACTGGCACCCTTGGCCATGGTAATGGAGGCGCCCATGCACACTGTCGTGTTGATGGCACCCATGTTGAAGCCCAAAGTGTAACAGCCGATGTCGCCAAACACCTTGCCGCCTTTATATTTTTCCATGACCGCATTCAGAGCATTGTAGCTATCCGTATGCGGGCAGCCCTGACAAAGCGCGGGCGGACGGTTGGTCACCACATCCGGCACCTTGAACATCGTAGGCACATCCATGCCTAGTGCCTTGGCCACTTTTTCCGCATTGAGTTCGCCATCGCGACGGATGGTCTCGTCCAATCTGCCCATCACGTTCTTGCCCTTGGCGAGGAAGCCCTTGATTTGCTCCTCCACAAAAGGCTGGCCGTCTTCTAGCACCAGAATTTCGTTGCACTCTTCATAGAGTTTGTTGATCATGTCATAGGGCAGCGGATATTGGGTGACCTTGACAACGGGATAGGGACACTTGCCGTCAGGGAAGTTCTCCATCAGGTAGTTGTAGGCGATACCAGTGGTGATGATTCCTATGTTCTTCTTGGGACCGTCAATGTATTGGTTGAAGCCTGAGGTCTCCGAAGCCTCAGTGAAAGCGGACTGCTTGTCGATGAGGTTGCGGTAGAGGCGCTTGGCATTGGCGGGCAAAAGCACGAACGACTTGGCATCGGCGGGCTCGGTGAGCTCATTCTTCGGGCGCACAGGCTTGCGCACCACGCCAGCGCGGCTGTGTGCCAAACGGGTTGGAATGCGGTAGAGCACTGGTGTGCCAAGCTTCTCACTCAGCTCATAGCCGTAGTGTACCATATCGTAGGCTTCCTGTTGGTTGGAAGGCTCCAGCATAGGAATCATGGCCCAATGGCCGTAAAAACGGCTGTCCTGCTCATCTTGAGAGGAAAACATGTTGGGGTCGTCGGCGACAACAACAAGGACTCCTTTGGTGCCTATGATGGCGGCGTTCATAAAGGGATCACCACTCACGTTGAGACCCACGTGCTTCATGCAGGTCATCGCGCGTTTGCCAGCATAAGCAACGCCAATGGAAGCCTCAAGAGCCGTCTTTTCGTTGGCGCACCAATTAGCGATCACGCCCTGTTCCTTGGCTTGCTTTGAGTTGATTACATACTCTGTGATTTGAGTTGAAGGCGTGCCGGGATAGCTGTTGATGGCGGAGCCTCCTGCATCGATGAAGCCCTGTGCAATGGCCTCATCGCCTAATAGCAATAATTTCTCCATAAATAATATCTTGTACTTTATGATTTGGCACAAAGATACGGAAAAAAAAGTTACCGGCAAGAAAAAGTTAGGAATAACTTATGCAAACGCGCAATCTGTTCCATAAGCGCCTCATCCTCTTCATCCTTCTCGTGCCAAATGACGTAATCGGACAAGAGGCGTTTGCCTTCTTCGGGCCATTGTTTTGCCATCCTTGCCCTTACTTCAGCTTCATCGCAATGGGCGCGGCGCATGGTACGACACAAACGCGTGGACTCTGAAGCCGAGACCATCACCACGGCATCAAACCGCTTTTCCAAACGCTTCTCAAAAATCAAAGCCGACTCAAACAGCACATAAGGCGAGGCTTGTTTTTCGGCCCACTGGTCAAAATCGATGAACAAGGCGGGATAAAGAATACTTTCCAAGTCACTTTGGGCAGTCTCGTTATGGAAGACCAAATCAGACAGGTAGTTTCTATCAATTTCGGTTTCAGACAGGTAGACATTTTTGCCAAAGCGATTGACCATTTTTTTGCGCACATCGGGCTGAAAATACATCCGTTTGGCGGTATCATCACTGTTGTACACGGGGATACCGAAATGCCGCTCAAACAGCGCACAGACCCACGATTTGCCGCTTCCGATATTGCCCGTTATGGCAATCTTTTTCATTGCACAATTAGATATTCCACCTTGTCGGGTCGCGTACTGAGGATCTGGACTGTCGGAGGCCACGATGCAAGGTGAACGTCCAAAAGAGGCTTCCTGGTCTTCAATTGTTGCTGGTCGACGGCCACTCTGAAATGTTCAGGCAAGATAGAGGAATAGTCTTTCATGGCCACAAGGCATTTCACAGACATCGTCTCAGGGAAGAAGCGCACCCTCAGGCTATCGGTCACAAGAATGGGCACTTCCACATCCATCTCGGTGTACTTCTCCACCCGTACCTCAGCTTTCACCTCCGTGATGCTGGATCGGATTTGTCCGCCGAGCAGGTCAAGAGGGAGCGTGACTGTAAAATCTTGGTTCACATTGGTCATGGAAAGCCATTCTGTTTCCACCGTCTTGATCGTATCGATAATATCATGTGGCCCGAAGATAGTTACTGACGAAGGATCAAGCATGGGTACACCATAGATGTCGTATTGGCGGGCAGTCAGGATGTTTGACCGCAAAATCACTGGCACCACTTTCGACTTCAGCGCATCCATGGCAAAATATATCTTCGCCTCGTTCATGGCAATGTCAGACGTATTGATATTGAGCATATCCGCAACTTTCTCAGCCACATACTGGCTACTAAAGGAATAGGCGTTGCCATTTTCGAGGCGGTAAGGCACTTCATTCAAGGGGATGGAAACGAAAGGGTCACGAATCATCATATACTTCAGCGTATGGAAGCCGTCGATGTTGAGCGACATTTTCACAAACTGCACATCCGACGAAACCCATTTGTCTGGGGGCGCCTCCTCCAACTTCAAGCGGAATGAGGTTTGGGTAACATAGCCCTCCGACAATTTGACCAAGAGCCATGCCGCTGTGGAGATGGACAAAAACACAAGAAAAGTGAAGGCAGAACGCTTGTTTTTGCGTTTCACCTTTTGCTTGATACGTTTCAGTTCGTCCTTCATGACAAACCGCACTGACGGTTAGGATTGTCCGACACGGCTGGCACCCTGAACAAGAGCGCTCTTCTCCACTTCCACTTCGGTGTTGGGAGCGATGGAGATGACCACAGTGGTATCCTTCACTTCGACCACTTTGCCATGGAAGCCCCCAATAGTAACAACCTTGTCGCCCTTTTGCAAACTATTGCGGTATTTCTGTTCTTCCTTAGCTTTCTTCGATTGCGGACGAATGAAGAACAGCCAGAAAACGACGACGAGGATGAGGATGAAAAACAGGCTTCCATACTTTTGCATGATGGTACCTTCTTGTCCTGCTGCTTGAGCAGCACCATCGAGTAAAATAAGTAAATTGTTCATTTTGTGTAATTTATAGATTTAAGAAATAAAAATTATAATTCAATATTTAAGATTTGTAACTCTGGACCACCTCATACTTTGTCAGTAACGCAAAGCGTGTCCACCGGCTCCTAACTTCCAATTCATAACTATCAACCGATTTAGTATTGGTCTGGGCTTTGCACCATGCCTTTGATACGCAGGGTAGTCTTGGCGGGGTTGGTGTTCGACATGACGGTCAGGGAACGGCTTTGGAAGCCATGATGACCCTTGCTGTTGTAAGTTACCTTGATATCGCCCGACTCGCCCGGAGCTATTGGTTGTCGAGGATAGTCGCCGACAGTGCATCCACAACTCGAACCAACTTCACTGATAATCAACGGCAGGTTACCCACATTGGTAAAATGAAAAGTATAGCTCACAATCTCGCCTTGCAGCAAAGTGCCGAAGTCGTGCTCTACCTTGTTGAAACTGATGGCAGCCTGCTTATTGGAGGTCTCAGCAGCCGATTTGGGGTTGGTTACCAAATCGGTAGGAAGATTGCCTTCATTTTTCTCCCCGCAAGCCGTCATCATACCTAATGCCAAGAAGGCAAGAGCAAACAATTGCTTAATATTCAACACTTTTTTCATTGTTTTACGGATTTGATGATCATGACTGATCCTTGGTAGGTGGCGTCATTTTTCAAGCCGTGGCACTTCAGCACATAGAAATAGGTTCCGTCTGACAAGCCACTGCCGTCCCAGTCGTTTTGGTAATTGCTCGACTGGTAGACAATGCGGCCCCAGCGGTTGAAAACAGTCAAATCGGTACTTTCATAATAACTGCTTAAAGGCTCATAATTCTCGTATTCCAATGCGGAATCGCGATGGCTCCGCCTGTCTCCTGCATTGTTATTTGGGGTGTCGCTGCCTTTGTCAAGGGAAATGATGAAATAGTCGTTGGCGCCGTCGCCATTGGGCGTAAAAACATTCGGGATCTTCAGCTTCACGGGCTCCACTCTTATCGTGTGAAAATAAGAAGTGTCGCACCCTTGGGGATTATAGACCTTCAGTTCAGTGCTGAAATCGCCTGTCTCCACATAGGTGAAGCGGGCTTCGGGCGATATGGAAGTGATATTGTACTGCTGGTTGAGTATCCAATAGAAATTGCTGATTTCCATCGTATCAGCCGAGAGGTTTTCGAAAGAATAAGTTACATGAGGGTTTTGCAGGTAGACGGTGTCTTTAGGTTGGGCCGTGATTTCCACCATGGGATTGGGATAAGCCTTCAATGAGACACTGTCGCGCTGCGTACAGCCTCGGCTGTCGGTTACTTTGATGTGATAGTATTTGAAAGCCTCCAGGCCGATAGCCCACGAGGGGTCGTTAGGCGCGATATGCAAAGGACTCACCTCCCATTGGTAGTTGAAAGGCGGCTCATAAACATCTGAAAGACTGTCAACTAATGCACTCACTTGGGCATTCCTGCCGTTTTCCGCATCGCGGTTGCTACAAGTTAGTTTCACTTGACGGAAATTGACCTCAAAACGCGGTTTTACCTCCACGGTGATTTCGTTTTGGCACACGAGGTTGCCGCTCTCCGTCTCGCGCACCTCAACGCTATAAGTCGTGGTCGTATAAGGACGCACGGTGATGCTGCTGGTGGTCTGTCCACCTGGCGACCACAAAAAAGAATACACGTAATTGTTTGGTACGCTAAGCGTTACGGCCGACTCACTGCAAACGGGCATATCGGCACTACAGGTAATCTCGCAGGGTTCCTGTGCTTTCGCAAAAGCCAAGCAGCTCATCGCCAAAAGAAACAGCAGGGCTTTGCTTATTATAGTGGTGTTACTCATTCCTTATAAAATAGGTTGCAAAAATAAGAAATTTCCCTTGATGAACGCAACAAGACAACGAATATTGTTCAACAGGACAATTACATCTTAATCAGCTTAACCACTTTGCCCATGCGGACAGGCCGACCATAATGAACCACATAAACACCTGAAGACCATTTACTTGCATCGATTTCAACCGTTTTCAAAAAACGAACCGTTGTCATAATGTTTCCATACACATCGAACACCACCAAATCCGTGAAGCTTTCGGCATCTGACTTTACCGTAAACTTGCCATTAGTCGGATTGGGAAAAACACCGTAATCAATCTCTGGGGGTTCAGGTTCGCCGGGTGCAGGCATGACGGCCTTCCATGAGGCTTCCCAACCCGTCGAGTTGGTGGCGCAGTCGGAACGAAACCCCAAGCACATCACATTGCCAGAAGCCTGCACCACACCTGGGTTGAGGATGTTCCATCGGCCAATTTTCGGGGCATAGACATTGTCGCCATCGTAAATCCACAAAAAGTCGTAATTTGCCTCCAGACTGAAACTACTGAAATCCAATTGGACAATCGAACCTTCAGGTCCACAAATCACCCAGATCTTGCGTTCATCATCGCCATAGTTCTGATGATCGAGGCGGCCTTCCTCGCCTTCAAAAACGGTGACAGGCGTACCTTCGTTGATGAGCTTGTAATAGTAATTCCAGTCCCAATACGGTCCTGGGTCAGTATGCGACTGGTCAGGATAATGTTGGTGACCACGGATCTTGGTGCAGGCATCTTCGCCGCCCAAGTCATGAACGCCCTTGCTGAGGCAGGTGCCGTTGTCCAATGTGTCGCGATAGAAGGTACGGCGCCCGCTGATGGTTTCGTATCGCGAACAGATGTTGCGAACCAAATCGGCGGAAGAGCGGTACATCTCCTCCGTGAAGAAACTCCAGATGTTGCCGTAAGCCTCATGCTCGATACCGATAGTGTAGGCGTTGGCCGACCGCGCATGCCACGCCTTGTCGGCCTCATGCACCATCTGCGTTACCTGGCCGTCGGATGAGCGGATGACATAATGCGCCGAGACCTGCGCGTCGCAATTCTTGAACCAACTGATGCAGCCGGCGTATGAGCCTTCCGTATAATGAATCACGACGGCTTTCACAGGCATGGTGCGCGGCCCCAAGTTGCATTCGGGAGCAGGATCCCAGATGGCCAAAGGATAATCAGGGCCCCGCGTGATACTGAGCCCAGGGGCTTTAAGCAAATCGTAATGCTCAAAAAATACCTTCTCCATTTCGATATCGTATTTCGGGAAACCGAATTGCTCAGCCCTTTGGGCGTCGTTAAGGAAAGTGCACACCGAATACAGCATGGACTGCATAGGATAAATGTCCTCCTCCTCCCCAATCGGCAGTTCTGAAAGCTGTTGGATGACAGAGAGATAATCCTTTATTTCATGGGATTTGGCTTTTTTTGCCAAACGTCCAAATGCCTTGGCGTAGGCTAACACATTCTTCTCGGGACTTTGCAAAATTTCCGCTTCCGAAATGCCCGACAATTCCGACACGAGATGCAGGTTCTCACGGAAATAGTCCTTGCCGTCCTTCACCAAACCCATTAGTCCGTAGGCACGCGGCATAGCCTCGGCACTGTTGTGGAAGTAATTGTCATCGGTGAGATGGTGGCATTGCGTGTTGGTAAAGGAAATGGCCTCAAGCATGCCCCTTGGAATGTCGGGTTGGGCTTGGTAGGCAGTTTCGAATGCGGATTGATAAAAAACTTGTGCCTTTGCAATAAAGGGCAATGACAGCAGGGCAACCAACAACAGGGTTTTGATTTTCATGGTCAATTCAGAAGCTGTTTAAAAATGGATAAAAAAGGATTGTATGGACGACAAAAATAATCACATAAATAATTGATAATCAATATGTTAATTGGATATTATTTCGTATCTTTGTGGTTTCCCATCATTTAGACATGAGAAAGGAATACCCAACTAACCTTACCGATAATCAGTGGCAAATATTGCAAAAAATTCTGGAACCATCGACAAGAAAGAGGAAATATTCTCTCCGAGACATCATGAACCGCATACTCTACGTCAACAAGACCGGTTGCCAATGGCGCATGACCCCGAAGGACTTCCCGCCGCATAGCATTGTGTTCTACTACTTTACGAAGAGGAAGCGCGAGGGTGTCTTCGAGGACATCATGGACACGCTGCGCGAGAAGCTTCGTGTCGCGCTTGGCAGGGAAGAGACCCCAAGCATCGGCATCATCGACTCAAGGAGCGTCAAGACCAGCCAGCACGTCGACAAGGAGCGCGGCATCGACGGCAACAAGAGGATAAAAGGCCGGAAGGAACAGCTCTTGACTGACACCCTCGGACTTCCGCCAGGCATCTTCGTCCATGAGGCGAACATCCATGACAGAAAGGGTGCCGAACCGGTGGTGAAAAAGATAGCCTACAAGTTCCCGAGACAGAGGAAGATACTTGCCGACGGCGGCTACAGGGGCGAGGAACTGAAGGAACCGGTGCACAAGACATCCGGCTGCAGCCTCGAGGTCGTGCTACGACCAGACGAAAGCCCTAAAAAGTTCAATGTCATCCCTTTGAGATGGATTGTCGAAAGGACTTTCGCTTGGCTGTACAACTTTAGGAGAACCGCCATGGACCACGGGTTCTACTCCGAGTCCTCTGGGGCCATGATCCAAATCGCCTTCTCAAAAATCATGCTTGACAAATTATCGAATTGAAATTTAAACAAACTCTAA
>JBGYWU010000044.1:0-18348 GCA_041842265.1 Candidatus Limimorpha sp.
AGCAGCAGCTTGTCCAAGCCTTTCATCAGCGACTTGATGGCAATCAGGGTGTGGGCAATCGGTACGCCGATGTTGCGTGTAACGGTGGAGTCGGTCAGGTCGCGCTGCAAGCGGCTGATGGGCAGCTTGGTGCTCAGGAAGGTCAATATGGCATTGGCCATGCCAAGGTTGCCCTCGGCGTTCTCAAAGTCGATGGGGTTCACTTTGTGGGGTATGGCTGACGAACCGACTTCGCCTGCCTTGATTTTCTGCTTGAAGTATTCCATCGACACATACATCCACACATCGCGCGACAAGTCAATGAATATGGTGTTGATGCGGCGCAGGGTGTCGAAATAAGCGGCCATGAAGTCGTAATGCTCGATTTGTGTGGTGGTTTGCTGTCGCTTGAGTTTCAGGTTCTTTTCCACAAACTTCTTGGCGAAGGCGGGCCAGTCGATGTCGGGATAGGCTACCTTGTGGGCGTTCATGTTGCCCGTGGCGCCGCCGAACTTGGCAGAGAAAGGCACGCTGTTGAGCATCTTCATCTGGTCGTTGAGGCGCTCTACAAAGACATAAATCTCTTTGCCCAAGTGGGTGGGACTGGCGGGCTGACCGTGGGTCTTGGCCAGCATGGGGATGTCTTTCCATTCTTCGGCCATGCTTTTCAGCTTGTCGATGAGCTCTTCCAGTGTGGACTTGACGAGCAGTTTGTGGGCTTCCATCATAGAGAGCGGCACGGCGGTGTTGTTGATGTCCTGCGAGGTGAGGCCGAAGTGCAAAAATTCCTTGAAATCGGTAAGACCGAGTTCGTCGAAGCGGCGTTTCAGGAAATACTCCACGGCTTTCACGTCGTGGTTGGTCTCTTTTTCTATCTCTTTGACTTCCAATGCGTCTTCGATTTGAAACTCTTCGTATATGGCACGAAGCTCATCGTAGTCGCCGTCAAATTGCTCAAGCTGTGGCAGGGGCAGTTCGCATAAGGCGATGAAATATTCCACTTCAACCATCATGCGGTAACGGATGAGGGCAAATTCAGAGAAAAAGTCGTCCAATTCTGCAGTTTTCGAGCGGTAACGCCCGTCGATGGGCGATATGGAAGTTAAGGGATTGAGGTTCATTTTGTTGTTGTTTATTATGGTAATTAAAGGGCAAAAATACGGCTTTTTGCCCATTTATTCATTAATTATGGCCTAAAACGAAATGAAAAACGTCTCTGGTCGGACAATGTGGTGCCGAATCTCTGTCTGAATGTAGGAAAATTCGTTCCGTATTGCGGATGTTTGCATGAAAATCCCTTATTTTTGCCCTGTCGCCGATGACCATCCCATGTGGATTGATTGTAAGGCCATAATTGTTGTACATTGATGGTTTTCGGCTGTTTGTGATGCTGTTTTTTTTGAATTGCCGACATGGATGGCCATGCGGAAGTTTTGCCTGAATTTTGAATAGAATCCATAAAACTCCAAACCAATGAAAAAGAGGAATAGAATTTTGCTTGATTTGTCCGTGTTGTTCTTGCTTCCGGGATTGTGGCGCTGTAGCAGCCACGAACAGCCAACTGTTTCGCATGGCACCAACACTGCCATTAGGGTCGGTGTGTTTTCGGGTCATGGCGGCGCCGAGACCTGCAAGTGGGAAACCTATGAAGCCATCAAGGTTGACCATCAAATGCGGCCTTATTTCATCGGGACATCCGACATCGCTTCGGGCTGCCTCGACACGCTCGATGCCATCATCATTCCGGGAGGCGGTGGAAGCCGCCAGTATCTGAATCTGGGGCATGAGAACCGGACGAGAATTGTGGAATTCATCCGAAATGGCGGTGGTGCCGTCGGAATATGCGCGGGTGCCTATCTTTTCTCCAATACCGACGGCTATGCCTGTATGGGGTTGAATGGGGCAAAAGCCATTGACATTGTGCATGACAACAGGGGGCACGGCGTGGCGAAATTCACCTTGGACGAAGCGGGAAAAGCACTATTCCCTGAATTGGCGAACCGCGACACGTGCTTTGTCATGTATTATGAAGGCCCTGTTTTTGTCGAGTCGGAAGATTCTGTAGTGTATGAGGTGTTTGCCACCATGCAGAGCGATGTGCACGAGGAAGGCAACGCCCCTGAAAACATGACCAACGCGAAGCCGTTTTTCATCGGGAACGAGTTCGGCAAGGGACGTGTCTTCAGCTCCATTGCCCATCCCGAGGCTACGCTGGGAATGCGGTGGATGATTCCCAGAATGGTGCGGTGGACACTCCACAAGGAAATGACACCCTATTCCGACAATGCGGTACGTCCGGATTTGTACAACAGGGAAATACTCTTTACCAAGGAGATGCTACAGCGGGAGTCGGATTGCTACCCGGTGTTCCTGTATGGCAGCCCTGAGGAAAAAATCGCTGCCATCGATTGGGCGGAAACAAACCTGTCGTGGGATGCCAAGCGTTGGATACAGGGGCTGCTTTTCGACGCATCGCCCGAGGTGAGGGCAAGGGCTGCGCAATATGTGGCGAACCTGGAGTTTACCCATTACCTGCCCGACCTTGAATCGGCTTGCAATAACGAACAGGATATTGCTGCGAAAGCAATGATGGGAAAAGCAATTGCGTTTTTGAAAGGCATTTAAGGGTGCCGCAAGCCTCCCGGCCTGAAACGGAAAATCGCTTTGTTTGAAATCGCGGTATGCTTTTTGTTTAAGGGTTGCCATTGTAAACATTTTGACGAATATTATTAATTAAAACCAAACTAAAATGAACAAAACGCTTTTTGTAGTCGCAACGCTTGTTGCAGCCATTGCAACCTCATGTGGAAACTCCAATGTCAAGGACCAGAATGTGTCAGAAAAAACAACCGATACGGTTGTTGCCGTTGACCCTCCCAAGGTTGTGACCCTTTCTTATGTTGATGTTGAAGGCAACAATATCGATGTGAGTTTAGATATTGATAAGGATGTCGCCATCGTAAATTATTTGGGTGAAGAGGCGGTTTTGCCTTCTCAGAAACCCGCTTCGGGATTCTGGTATGCCAATGACAGCATGGAAGTGTTGGGCAAAGGCAACGATATTGTTATTTCCAAGGCTGGAAAGGTGCTCTATGAACATAAGGATGAGGTGGTTACCTTGCAGGCAAAAAATGATAAAGGCGATGTCCTTGACATGGTGCTTAACAACACGACAGGTGAGGCCAAAGTGTATTTGAACGGTGGCGACCAAATCGACCTGAAGGCTGTGAGCGAAGCCTCTAGCATCCTTTACACCAACGACAATTACGAGCTGTCGGTAAACGGCGAGCAATACCGACTGGAAAAAGACGGTGAGATTGTTTTTGAAAACTGATTTTCCACTGTAGCTAACTGTGGAGGATTCCACAATAATTCCACACTTTAGACGGAAGTCTGAAGGGTGGAATTATTGTTTTCGCCCCTGTCCGGAACTTTCTGCTCGGATTCAGACAAAAAAATAGTCGGGAACTTGAACTTTCCGACTATTATTTTGCACATGGCGTTGGTCAATCTTGCAGTTTGCCGTTTGACCCTAATACATTCACGATTTTGTGGATGTAGAGTTTCTTCATGTTGTCTCTGGCGGGACCGAGGTACTTGCGCGGGTCGAACTCGGCGGGTTTCTCGGCCAGCGTTTTGCGTATGGCGGCGGTCATTGCCAAACGGCTGTCGCTGTCGATGTTGATTTTGCAAACGGCGCTTTTGGCGGCTTTGCGCAGTTGTTCCTCTGGAATGCCCACGGCGGCTTTCAAACCGCCGCCAAACTTGTTAATGGTGTCCACCTCGTCCTGCGGCACCGACGACGAGCCGTGGAGCACAATGGGAAAGCCGGGGAGCTTTTCCTCAATAGCGGCCAGCACGTCAAATGCAAGGGGCGGAGGGACGAGGCGGCCGGTTTGCGGGTCAACGGTGCACTGTTCGGGCGTGAACTTGAACGCACCATGTGAGGTGCCAATGGAAATGGCCAACGAATCGACACCGGTCTTGGTGACAAAATCGATGACTTCTTCGGGTTTGGTGTAATGGCTCTCGGCAGCGGATACCTCGTCTTCCACGCCGGCCAACACGCCAAGCTCGCCTTCCACGGTGACATCGAATTGGTGGGCATATTCCACCACCTGTCTTGTGAGCGCCGCATTTTCTTCGTATGGCAGGGCGGATCCGTCAATCATCACGGAGGAGAAGCCCATATCGATGCACGACTTGCATATCTCAAAAGAGCTGCCGTGGTCTAAGTGCAGCACGATTTCAGGATGCTTGCAGCCAAGTTCCTTTGCGTATTCCACGGCACCTTCGGCCATGTAGCGCAGCAGGGTCTGGTTGGCATAGTCGCGGGCGCCTTTCGACACTTGCAGGATAACAGGCGACTTGGTTTCAACGGCAGCCATGATGATGGCCTGCAGTTGTTCCATGTTGTTGAAATTGAAGGCTGGAATGGCATAACCTCCGTCCACAGCCTTGGCGAACATTTTACGGGTGTTCACGAGTCCCAATTCCTTGTAATTTACCATATTCTATTTGTTTTTCGTTTGTTGTTGAGGATAGTTCTGCACCAAATTAATAATAATGCATTGTCTTAGTTGGTGGCGTTTAATTGGAGCCGTTGATGTGATATGTGTGCAAAAATAGATAATTCTTTCCACTTTCCATCACTTGACGCTTGCTTTCTTGCCGTTTTAGGGTAGGATGACAAACCTTACACTGGATACTGCCTCGTTTTGGATGATTTGTAGTGTGTAAAGACCTGCTTTCCCTATTTTAGAGGTGTCTATTGTTGTGCCCCCCGAGCTTGCCGAAGAACTGCCTCCTGCCTCTTGTATTTTGCTTTCATAAACGGTTCTTCCCAACATGTCGATGATGCGCAATGTGGCTTTGCCTTCGAGGTCGGCCTTCACGTGAATTACATCGTTGGCGGGATTCGGGTAGATTTCAATGGAGGGGCATTGTTGCTCATTGACACCGGTGGAGTTGAATACATTGACCATCAAGGCCTCTGACATTGAAGTGGTGCCGCATGGGTTCTCATAGGCATACATGATTCTGGCTTGCCCTCGAAAGTCGCTTTCCCACTCCACGATGGCGCGGTGGTTTTCTCCCGTGACGGTGCCTGCCTCGGCCGGTTGGAGGCTCCAAGTGTAGATGACTTCTTCGGCTTCCTCTGCCATGTATTCGTTTTGTATTGTCAAACGCAAGTCAACTTCGGCGGGGCCCGATGGTGTTTGAGGTGCATAGGTCGGGTCGATGCTGGGCAGCAGGTCAATAGCTACCGTGCTGCTTTGTTGGCTGCCGTCTAAAGCTGAGGTGCCGGCAAGTGTAAGTTCCACCCTGCCTTCTTCCAAGTCGGCTTCGCCAAAGGTGTAAGTCGGGTGTTCTGCATTAACATCGTCGAAAGAGCCGTCGCCATTGGTAGACCAGGCAAAATCCGTTTGGTTGTAGATGTATCCTTCAGGGGTGAATGTGGCGTTGGAACAGGCATTGGTGTCATTGCCCGCATAAAGAATCATCTTGGCAAAAGGCGGGAAGCAAAGTTCGTCAATCATGACGGCATTGTCGCCTATGTTGTCTCCCTCGTTTTTCTTGAAGGTAAACCGTATCAGGTTGCTTCCAGGGCGCAGGTCGAATTCCGAGCGCTCCCAATCGCTGATGCCGCTCCAAGTAGCCTTTTCCTCACCATTCACGCTGAGAATAAGCATATCGTCTTCGCCGACGGATGTTTTGTGATAGAAAGAAAATGTGCCAGCCGCATCGGAGCGATAGCCGATGTGGAGTTGGGAATAAGCCATGTTGGAGAGTGAGGGCGACCTCAGGCAATGGCCTCCTGGTGCGGTGGTGTCTTCCGCGATGTTCCACTTCTTGTTGCCTGTGCCTAAATTCCATTGTAGGTCTTCATTGAGCGTTTCGTTCTCGAAATCCTCGGAGATATAGCCAATGGGGATTTGGCTTTCGATATTATTGCTGTGGTATCCGCTTTTTGCTTGCAATTGATAGTTGATGATGCTGTTTACAGCGTCTTCGTTGACATGGGCGAGGAAGGTGACTTGTCCCGAGGCTCCCGCTTCAATGGCAGGAATGGTGATTTCGTCTTCGTCAATGTTGAGGAAAGGAGCCATGAGGAATAATTTGTTGTTGATTTCCATCGATTTGCTTTCTCCTCGGTTTTCAATGCTGAAAGTCAGATAGGAGGATTGCCCTTTCACTAGTCGCCCCGTCTCGTTGCCCTCCAAATCTGTGATGTTGAGTCCGCCGAATTTCAGTTTGGGTGCTTTCACGGTGAGTGTCAGGCTGTCGTTGAATGTGTGGTCGGCATTTTGCATTTTCAGGTAGAATTTCACCTTTTCCTGGTCATGCAACGCTTCGCCAAAACGCAGGGTGAAGGCGTTGTTTTGCATTTGGCTCTCACCCGGGTTCATGCCATGGTATGCGAATGTGTTTTGGGAGATTTCCACGGAAGGATGGGAGCAGGAGAGGGTAACAGTGAAGTTGCCCATGTCAGTATAGCCTACGTTGTGCAAGCTGATGCCGAAACGACAGGTTTCGTTGTAGTCGGGCGCGTAGTTGCTGTTGCCTTCTTCATCGTTGATTTCGATGTCGTCGAAAATCAGATAGGGTTCTTCTGTGGAGATTGTCTTGATGAAACGCTCGTAGCGGTAATGGTCTTGCTTGGTGATGGTGAGTTTCACCGTGGTGCCTGTCTCTTGCGGGGTTATGGTGATGTTTTGTGTGTCGCCTGTGGCCGTGCCGAAGCCGATGATTTGTCCATCGGCGGTCAGACAGATGGAGGCGCCTTCGTCGGCTTTCACCGTGTATTGGTCGCTGCCGCTGGGAAGTACGGGCAGCATGGTTACATTGAGTTTTTGCGGCACCTCGGTGTAAAGGTTCATGTAGACATCGCCGTGCTGGTGAAACAGGTAGTAGGTAATCTCCTTTAAGTCATCGTATGCCCATGAGGATTGCGCGAGGAAGTGTTTTCCGGCGGCGTTGCCAAAAGCGGGAAGGACGAAGTTGTTGGGGTGTTGCGTGCCATAGGTGGGCATGAAGTTGGGCCACATGTTGTCGTATGCGCCCCAAACATAAACATCGTTGACGAAGGAATAAGAAACTTGGGTGGCCGCAATGAGTCCCAAAGCTCCGTATTGGTGGCGATGGAACACTTCGGCAAAACAACCCTCACCGTCAGTTCCGATATAGTTGAACCTGCCCGTGAGGCAGTTGTTCGACATGACGTAGGTGAGGTTTTTGTTGGTCAGGCGCTTGATGTTGCTGGTGTTGTAGCTGGGCTCGCCCCAAAGTTGCTCGGCCCCGTGGTCGCGGTGTTGGATAATGAATGCACCATTGTTGATGGCCTCATTCACCGAGTTGCCTGTGGCACTCCAGTCGGTGAGATGCGACATGGTTTGCGGTATGTAGCCATAACCATTTGGCCCAAAATAATTTAGTACCGTGTTTGTGTTTTCGTATGTCGACCAACGGCTTCCAGGTGTGCCTTGGTAGATGGCATTCTGGCGGACGGGATGTTTGCCCAGCCCGTATTCCCAGAATCCGTTCACCACCTCTGAGCATAATTGAAACCATCGCTCCAGCTGGAAGCCCATCGCGGTGATGGGGCGGTCGTAAAAGTAGGGGTCAGTGGGCGGGCGGCGCTCATAGTCGAGGTCTTTCTTGATCATGTGGTACATCTCGGCATGGTTGCGCCCGGTGATGCGGCCAATGATGATGTTGGGCAGGTGGTTGTTGTCTGTCACCGTGTAGGCGTGGTCGGAAATGTATGGGTTATATCCGTTGCCTCCCGGGTGGTTGTTCATCGTGTATGAAACCACGCCTTGGGTGCCGTCCGTATTGTGGTCGCCTAATATGAGCACAGCCGCTGGCGGCATATCCCAGGTATTGTAGGCGTTGAGGATGAAGCTTTTTAGGGTCGTGTAGTTGTTGCCGCCACAGTCGCTCACGGTGAAAATCTCGGTGGGGACGCCTTGCTCCGTCCTGAATTGTTTGATGCTGTCGGCCAACGAGATGAAATCTTCGTTGTCGGGGGTGATGATCATGTATTCGCAGCCGGTCTCGCGGTTTTGGTAGTGCTTACGGAGCCGTTCGCCGTAATCCACCTTTGGAAGGACATCCTTGTTGAGAATGACATCTTGAAGGATTTGGTCCCATTCTGGGCTTCGGTAGCGGAGGTCGCCATAGGTGTCGTCGCCGCCTTCCGTGTCAAGTCGCAGCTCCATGTCGCTGTATATTACCAATTCCTTGGTGACCGGGTTGTATTGGAAGGGCATTACGCCCACCTGTACCACCTTTACGCCGCGGATTTCAGTAACTTCCGACAGGATGAAGGGAGATTCTGGATAGAAGGCATTGCGCCCGTATATGTCTTCGTTTTTCTGATAGACGGCAGGGGAGCTGTCGTTATCCAGTTGAGGTTCTGCCGCAGGAATGAGGTCGACGTTTTTGATGACTTTGGTCTTGGATGAGACCATCTTCAGCGAGGCCGTCGCTCCATTGGGAATGGCAACGAAAGTGCTGCTGCTGGGCAGGTCGGGGGCGCCGGCCTCATTGGAAAGGTGGATTCCCGAGAGTGTGATGACTTGTCCCTGCACTTCGGCACGGTTGGCGTTTTCAATGGTGACGGCCCCGAGGTTGTGCCTGAGGGTCAGCTGGCCGCTGCTTCTGTTGCTTATATTGCTGAGACTGAACCCGTTAGGCTCGCTGTTGAAGCGGTATTCTTGTGCCAATAATGTAGCGCCTGCAATGATGGCAAGGACGAAAAAAAGTGCTTTTTTCATGGTTGATTCGATAATGGGCTACAAAAGTAGTAATAATATTTTTTTTGAGCTATTTGAAAGTCAAATTTCTGTATCCAAGTTATTCGGCTTTGCACACCCAAAGAGAAGACCATATCTTGGATGAAATCATTTTGGAGCTTCAACCCAAACAATGAAAGAATTGTAGGAATGCCGATTTGTCTCTTCTCCACAAAATCCATAGCGTTTCAGATAAGACAAAAAGCCCCGCACTGGAGCGCGGGGCTTTGCTCAATAGGTCAATTGGTCAATTGTGAGTTATTCCTGTGCCAAGAAAGGATAGCCATAGTTGGCTGCCGGAACGAATGTGCACTTGATGGAACGCGGGCTTGTCCAGCGGATGAGATTCCACAGGCCGCCGGCCTTGTCGTTGGTGCCGCTGGCGCGGGCGCCGCCGAAGGGCTGCATTCCGACAACGGCTCCCGTGGGCTTGTCGTTCAAATAGTAGTTGCCCGCCGCATGGCGCAGCTTCTCGTTGGCCGTCTTTTGAGCTTTCATGCAGCTGCCGAAGAAGGCTCCGGTGAGGGCGTAAGGCGACGATTGGTCGCAAACCTCAAGCATCTCCTCAAACTTGTTGTCATCATAAACATAGATGGTGATGATGGGGCCGAAGATTTCTTCCACCATGGATTCGTAGTTCGGGGTCTTGGCAAGGATGACGGTAGGCTCCACAAAGTAGCCCACGCTCTTGTCACAGTTGCCGCCGAAGAGGATTTCGGCATCCTTGCTGGCTTTGGCGCGGTCGATGTAGCCCTTGCAGTTGTCGAACGAGGCCTCGTCGATGACGGCGTTGATGTAGTTGGAGAAGTCTTTCACGTCGCCCATCTTGAAGGTGCTCAACATGTCGCTCACGCGGTTCTTCACGTCGTTCCACATCGAGGCGGGGATATAGGCACGTGAGGCAGCGGAACACTTTTGGCCTTGGTATTCGAAAGCACCGCGCACGATGCCCACGGCCACCTCTTGCGGATCAGCACTGTGGTGCACAAAGATGAAGTCCTTGCCTCCGGTCTCGCCGATGAGACGAGGATAAGACTTGTACAGGTCAAGGTTTTGCCCGGTGGTCTTCCACAGGCTCTTGAAGGTGGCAGTGCTGCCAGTGAAGTGGATGGCGTTGAAGTCCTTATCCTTCAGTGCCACGTCGCTGATGAGGCTGCCCTTGCCCGGCAAGAAGTTGACCACGCCGGCGGGAAGACCAGCTTCCATGAAGATGCGCATGTCAACATAGTTGGACAGTAGGGCAGTGGTGGATGGCTTCCAGATGGTGGTGTTTCCCATCAAAGCGGGGGTCATGTTCAGGTTGGAGGCGATTGAGGTGAAGTTGAAGGGAGTGATGGCTAACACAAAGCCCTCCAAGGGACGGTATTCCGTGCGGTTCAGCTGGTCGTTGGCAGAGGCGGGCTGCTCGGCGTAGAGCTTGCTGGCGTAGTGGTTGTTGTAGCGGAAAAAATCGATGGTCTCGCAGGCGGAGTCGATTTCGGCCTGGAAACAGTTTTTCGACTGCCCGAGCATGGTGGCGGCATTGATGCGGGCACGGTATTTGGTGGCCAGCAGTTCGCCGATGCGGGCCATGACAGCGGCACGCTCGTCCCAAGGGGTGTTCTCCCATTCCTTCTTGGCGGACTGGGCGGCGTCGATGGCCATGCGGACTTCCTTCTCGCCTACCTTGTGGTAGCGGGCGATGACATGCTTGTGGTCATGAGGCATCACTACTTCGCCCATCTCACCGGTGCAGACTTCCTGACCGTTGATGATGGCGGGAATCTCTACGATTTCTCCGGATTGCTTCTCTAATTCTTTTTGGAGCTCGATGCGCTCCGGGCTGCCGGGACGATAAGCCTTTACAGGCTCGTTCTCAGGCTTCGCAAATGTGATGAGTGCGTTGTTCATTGAGTTGATATTAATGAATTGTAATATGATGATACAAAAATTCGCGGTGCAAATATAGTAAATTTCATTGCGAAAAACTTCGTTGCGAAAATTTTCGCAATGCTTATCTCATTCGCTTCACGGCCTGCAAACGATGCGTGTGCGCATCCAATTCCTTGTTGAATATGCCTGTTTGGTCGAGGTAGTCGATGCGAACCTGTCCCGAGGCGTGGATGATTTGCTCGTTGCCGATAAGAATGCCCACATGGGTGATGGGGCCTCCCTCTTCGCAAAAAAAGGCCAAGTCGCCGGGTTGTGTCTCTTGAAGGAAATAAACTATGTCGCCGCATAATGCCTGCTGTTTGGCGTCACGGGGGAGAGTGATTCCGCTCATGCGGGCGCAGAGCTGGACCAAACCGGAGCAGTCAATGCCCATCACGGTGCGACCTCCCCAGAGATAGGGCGCGTTCAACATTTTTTTCGCGTTTTCAACCATTAGCTCGTCGAGGAAGACTTCCGGCATCATCACCGCATCAGGGTGGGGCTCATATAAGGGAGTGCCGAGACCCAGAAAAAATCCCCTGTATTTTGCGACAGCCTTATTGATAAGGTATGGCCTTGTGGAATTCAAGGTGTTGAACATGTCTTCGTCCATTTCATGAAATTGCTTCTCTTGGATCCAGCCTTCGTAGTTTGAAATTCCAATGCCTGAAGAAAGGACGTTTCCTGTCTTTACCAACAGCCATCCGGGGCTTTTGTCGATAACGGAATAGGTTTCGTTGTAAAGCAGTTGGCTGACCATCTCAGCGGTGTGACGGGCTTCCTTCCGCATCGCGATGGCAGGTAGGTTGCAAATGCCGTATTTCATTTTTCTTTTGTGTTTTCTGACTGCTAAAATAGCGAACTGTTTGGTGCAAACGTCTTTTTTTCGCTGTTTTTTTTGTATTGATTGGAGTTTTTTCATAATTTAGCCCTCGGTTTACTTGTTAACGGTGATTGTTAAATATTTGAATATGAGTAAGATAAATGAAATTGTCAATAAGATACGGCATAGTTATTATAGTATAGGCAAGATATTTGTCTTTGTAGTGGCAGTGGTGTTGGTATGCTGGATAATGCCGCGTACAGGCAAGTTTAAATATGAGTATCAATTGTCGAAACCATGGCAACATGAGGCTTTGTATGCGCCTTTTGATTTCCCTATCTACAAAGATAATGAGACGTTGAATGCCGAGATGGAGGAGGCGAGATCCAAGGTGAGACCGATTTTCGTGTTTAATGATGATGAGATGTTTGCTTCTCGTAATTTGCTGTTTGTCAGCTTTGAATCAAAATGGGATGGATCCTCGCACTTTGATCGCGACCTTAACTTGGACTGTCTTTTCAACGTGTTCGACTCCATCCAGGAGCAGGGCATCGTGGCGTACGATAATGCGACCAGCAATTTGGATCCGACCTCGGAGGTGAGCATTGTTCGCAATATGGTGATGCGCACGGCACGCTATGGCGATTTTTACAATATGAACGGGGCTACCGAATCGGTGACGGTCATGTTGGGGCAAAAGGGCGGGGAATACGACAAGAAACTCCTGTCCGAACTGCTTAACGGTGCCTTGCGCCAGAATGTGTTCTATAACGCCGACCTCACCAAACAGGAAACCGACAAGGCTGTGTCTGCCGTGTCGCTCACTTATGGCATGGTACAGAAAGACGAGCTGATTGTTACGGAAGGTGCGCTTGTCGACTCACATACCTATAATGTGCTTAATTCATTGCAGCGCGAATACGCCTCAAGGTCGATGTCGAGTGACGAATCAGTGCGCATTTTGTTGAGCCAGTTTTTTCTCGTAACCTTAGTCTTCGCAATGATGGGCTTGTATGGCAGCAAATTGCATGAAAAGGTGTTTTCCCGATTGAAGAACATAGTCCTGTTGCTAACACTCATGCTGTTGGTGATCATACCCTCCTATGTTTTGATGAAGTTTGTTCCGCAGCTGATTTATATGATGCCTGTTTGCCTTTTGGCCATTATGGCGGGCTCGTTTTTCAACTTGCGGCTGTCTTTCTCTTCCCAGGTCTTCGCCGTCATGCTGATTTCTCTGATGGTGCCCAATCCTTTCCAGTTCATCTTTATGCAGTTGGTAGCCACGGTGCTGACAGTGTTTAGCATGTCGAGACAACGGATTCACTACCGCTTCATTCAACCCGCTTTGTTTGCTTTTTTGGGGTATCTGTTGGTGTATCTTGCCTTCACTTTCATGTCCACTTCTACAGTTGATTGGTCTGTGATATTCCTGCTCGTGATGAATGCCTTGCTCACCCTGCTTGCCCAGCCGCTCATCCTCATGTTTGAGCGTATCTTTGGTGTTACCACCTCTCTATCTCTGTTGGAGCTGAGCAATACCAACACGCCTCTGTTGCGCGAGCTGGCTGCTGCCGCGCCAGGCACCTTCCAGCACTCCATCCAAGTGGCCAACCTCTGCGAAGAGGTGCTGTTTGAAATTGGCGGCGACTCGCAATTGGCCCGAACCGGTGCCTTGTATCACGATGTCGGAAAAATAAAGAATCCGATGTATTTTACTGAAAACCAACATGGCGCATATAGCCCGCACAACGACCTCTCCAACTTGGAGAGTGCCGAAATCGTCATATCTCATGTTACCGACGGTATCGAATTGGCGCATAAGCACCACATTCCTGAGCGCATCATCGACTTCATTCGAACCCATCATGGCACGCGCCGCACCGAATATTTCTACATCAACGAGCAGAAGACACACCCTGATGAGGAAATCAACCCGACGCCGTTCACCTATCACGGTCCGGCACCGTTCTCGCGCGAAACCGCTGTGCTGATGATGGCCGACAGCATTGAAGCCGCCTCGCACAGCCTGAAAGACCCCGATGAGAAGAAAATCAACGATTTGGTCGACAACATCATCAACAAGCAGATGGCGGCAGGGCAGTTCCTCAACACGGATTTAACCCTTCGCGACATTGAAACCTGCCGCAAAGTGCTGAAAAAAAAGCTGATGAGTGTTTATCATGTGAGGATTGCTTATCCGGAGAAATAGCGTGTTTTTTGCAATGTGAAACCTAATAATACAAAGAGTATAAAAAATATTGGGAATTTTGATTGTTATGATGTCAGTCGCATATATGACCTGTTGTGGAACCGTTGGACCGGTGATTCACGTGCAACATATGAGGGTCGACTGAGATGCAACAAAGGCAACGATCAAGCGAATGATACTTTTCATTTCGTCATTAACAAAAATAACAAGATACTTCTAAAGGCGGAAATCAACGGGGAAACAGATACGGTCATGTATGATTCGGGTGTTAATTCGCTTGCTTTATTGGCATACACCCCAAGTTCAATACCTGACGGAATGAAGCCATATTGTCACTCTGTTTCGGGAGCTGACTAGAAGTCAAAAATCAAGGAAACACAGCTTCCGGTAATGATTTGGACGGACATGGATGTTTCGGAAGGATTGGGATTGGCCGTGCTATTCCCAGAGCCAACCTTTTGCAATGATGGCGAACCCACGCTCACGGAGGGCGCAACTGCATTGCCTGGGGGCTCAACGCCATCGCTCTCCTTTGGCAGCGAAGGTGCAAGCCTCGCGACAGAAACCCGGCCTCAAGCTAAGGCGCGGTCCGCACGCTAAAGCCCCCGCAGGGACGATAGATAAGCGGCAGCCTCTGGTCCCAAGTTGAAAATCAAATCCAACACACTCAAATCAGGAGCGAAAGGATGTTTGTTGCAAAACACTTGGTAATAACTCGGGAAAAGCATCGTGTCAAGCGGTTTCTTTGGACTGAATGCCTCGCGCAGGTCTTTGTCGGCCTCACGGATATATTCTGTTGTATGAATGATTTTCTTATCCGTTTTCAATAGCTTCAAAACCGCTCTTAATGCAGTGTCGTTCAAGTCGATGAGTCGCTTGAAACGCCCTTCAAAAATGGGTTTTAGATAGTCAAAATAATGGTCAAAATAAGGTGAGGCCTTGTAAGCCGACTCCAAGCAGCGGCTATGTGTGTGTTGCCAGGGTTCATCGGGACTGACGGCAATGTCTTTGGTCATCGTGTGGCTGCCGTTCACTTTGATTACGGGCACGCTGAGGCTTTCCACTCCGTTCGCCGTCATCACACGGCAGCGGTTGCGGTAGGTCTGCTTTGGGTAAGTCTCACATACCTCAATGACAGGCGCGTCTTCTTGCAGAAAACGCGCCATATAACTGATACTCGGAAAATACGCGGTGGTGAAAAATGTCATTTGACCAGTTGTTCCTCAATGACTTTTCGGTATCCTTCCTCGGGCAAGGCTCCTACTTGCATCATGGGTTGCCCTTCCATGGGGATGAACAATACCATGGGGATGCTTTTCGCTTGGAAGGCTGTCGCAAGCTCCTTTTCATGGTCAACGTTGACCTTGTAAACGAGCAACTTGCCCTCATATTCCTGGGCCAGTTTCTCCATGATGGGAGCCACGCGGCGGCACGGGCCGCACCAGTCGGCGTAAAAGTCGATGACAGCAGGCAGCTTGCCCTTATAGGTAAAGGTGTTCGGGGCGCTTTCGAAGTTCCAAACCTTGCTCAGAAATTCTTTGTAGGTAAGTGACTTTACTTTCGTCTCTGCTTTCTTTTCCTGCGCGTTGGCTGTGCAGAGAGTGGCCATGATGACCATGGCGATTAGAATGGTTTTTTTCATCATTTTTCAATTTTTCGGGGACAAAAATAGCAAAAAATGTGCAATTGGCTTATTTTTCCCTACCTTTGCCGATAAAATTATCGAACTATGCTAATCGTCAACATCAAGGAACTCGTCGGCGTCGAGGAAAAAGGCCGGCTGCTGAAGCGTGGCAGCGAAATGGCCACCACGGGAAGAATCAAGAATGCTTTTCTGTATATCAAAGGCAAGAAAATCGCCGATTACGGCCCTATGGATTCCGAAGCCTGCAAAAAATATCTCGCCGAAAACCACCGTATTCACGATGTCAAGGGAAGCGTGGTGATGCCCGCTTTCTGCGACTCGCACACACATCTGGTCTATGCCAACTCGCGCGAGAAGGAGTTTGTCGATAAGATCCGTGGTCTCAGCTACGAAGAAATCGCGAAAAGGGGAGGAGGCATACTCAACTCGGCCAAGGCGACTGCTGCGGCTTCCGAAGACGAGCTCTACGATATGGCTTTGCAACGCTTAGACGAAGTGATGCGCATGGGTACGGGAGCCATCGAAATCAAAAGCGGCTACGGGCTCACTACCGAGAGCGAGCTGAAGTTGCTGCGTGTCATCCGCCGGCTGAAAGAAAACACGCCGCTAACCATCAAGTCGAACTTTCTTGGCGCACACGGCATTCCGATGGAATATCGCGGCCATCAAGAAGACTATGTGGACCTGGTTATCAACGAGATGATTCCGCTCGTGGCCACCGAAGATTTGGCCGACTTCATCGATGTGTTCTGCGACCAGGGCTTTTTCACCGTCGAGGACACTGAACGCATCCTAATGGCGGGTATCAAGTATGGGATGAGGCCGAAGATCCATGCCAACGAGATGGCCATTTCGGGTGGCGTTCAGGTGGGCGTGAAATACGGAGCCATCTCCGTTGACCATTTGGAGCAAATGGGCGATGAGGAGATTGAGTGCCTGAAAGACACCGAGACCATGCCGACCATCTTGCCGGGTTGCGCTTTCTTCCTCAACCTGCCCTTATCTCCTGCACGCAAGATGATAGAAGCGGGGTTGCCTATTGCCATGGCTTCCGACTTCAACCCGGGCACTTCGCCGTCGGGCAATATGCAACTCATCCTCTCGATGGCCTGCATCCGCTATCGCCTGACACCCGAGGAGGCTCTGAACGCTACTACCTTGAACACTGCCTACGCCATGGGCGTGAGCGATGAGGTGGGTAGTGTCACCAAAGGCAAACGCGCTAATCTCATCATTACCCAGCCGATGGCCCAACTGGAGTTTATGCCCTATTATTACGGCACCAACAAAGTGGCCAAAATGATTTTGAACGGTAAATTTGTATAATCAAACCTGATCATCATGAGATGTTTCAAACTGTTATTGCCTTTTGTCGCGATGCTTTTGTTCGTTGAGGCATGCAACAAGAACCATTATGATGTAAGCAATGTCAAAGGGGTCAATGCGGAAGGTGAAGTGTTGACGCCTCTTGTGTCCAACTCGCTCTCAATTATGGAATTGTTGGAACGTTTGGCTTCTGACAGCATTTTACAATGCTCCGAGGAAGGAGATTTGTTTTTTGGCTATCATTTTGAATTTGATAACGTGTTGTCAGGTAATGAGTTGCTTTCTGTTCATGACATGGACTATGATGCACATTACGCATTTCTGAACCCTTTCCCCAACGCATTTCCTATTAATGTCGATACAGTTCTGAGTTTCACGAACGCATTGCAGTTTGAGACCGACCATGTCAGGGTGGTTGAGGCTGCCATAAAGTCGGGACGTTTTGATTTTACAGTGAGTTCAAATATTGGCGACGTTCAGCGCGTTACGGTAATGTCTCCTGATATTTCAGACGCGTATGGGAACATGTTTCGGTACGAGGCGGAGGTGCAAAACAATACTTTTGGCTTTGATATCAGTCAGTTAAACTACACTGCGGATTCTGCCAACAAGCTGAGCTTCGCCTACGAATTCTATTTTAGCCTCACGGACAATCCATCGCAAGAGCTTTTTGTCGATGTCCATATTAAGTGTCGCGACTTGGAATTTGCTGAGCTACGGGGATTCGTTGAGAGCTTCGGCAAGCGAAACCGAATCGATACGCTGTACAATATCTTGTCAGACAATATGTTGGGTTCGGCCGAACTCAACAAGTTTCGGCTGCGCTTTCGCGGAAGCAATTCTTTCGGAACGGCAGCGCGACTGGTGATTGACACCGCCTTGTATATCACCGAGGAACAGGAGTCGTTTCCCTTGATTAACCAAGTGCCGATTGTGGTCAGCTTGCCGTCGCAACCGAATTATTCAGAGATATTAGACCAAATGCTCTCCGGAAAGATTAATTCATGCGGGGGACGGATCCTCGAGTCGTCCGAAATCATTATCAATCCGGAAGGAACGGACGAAATTACTACCGTCAACAGCAATAGTGCTATCGACCTTGGTGTAGACATTGAGCTTCCCTTGTCTTTCCAGCTCGATGATGTCATCTATATGGATACCATCGAAATGAACCTCTCGGACGTTGAGTTTCCCGATATGATTGAAAAGCTGTCCCTTGATTTCACTTTCAATTCTACATTGCCCATTAATCTTGAGGCTGGACTCTATCTTTATGACTCTATTGCCCAGCACAGCTCCGAAAACCTGGTTTCGGAAGGAAACATGATTTTAGGATCATTCGACAACCATCCTGTCATCTCAACAGTACGCGTTGAGGTCTCTGGTGAGTTGTTGCATGAACTCTTGAGTTCCGATTACCTTATTCTCCTTTATGAAATCGATACCGGTACGCATGAGGTGGTTTTGGAACCCAGTCAGAGTCTCGAATTGAATGTCAAGGCGAAAATCAAGTATAACGGTTGTGTTGAATTTAGTAACTAATTGACGATGAAAAAGATAAGAATTGTCCAAACTGTCATGGCAATTATGCTTGTTGCAACAGCCGCAAAGGCACAGCAAGTGTCTCCCGCCGATTTCATGGTGCTCAACCCCTATC
>JBGYWU010000045.1:0-7908 GCA_041842265.1 Candidatus Limimorpha sp.
TAAATTTTGAAATCGTTATCTATCAACCTTTTGAAGAAAAGGTCAAGGCCTTTATTCCCGAAGGTGCAAAATACGATGTTTTCAATTCCCGTTGTGAACTGAAAGGCCGCGCCGACATGATGTTTTCCATAGGTGGTGATGGCACCATCCTCGATACGGTGCCTCTCGTCCTCGATACCGAAATGCCTGTCTTTGGAATCAATATGGGGAGGCTGGGTTTTTTGTCGAGTGTCTCCAAAAACGAAATCGACAATGCGGTTGCATGTGTTCTTTCTGAAGGCTATACTGTTGAGCGGCGCTCCCTGATCGAACTGGTGTCTCCTCAGAATGTTTTTGGCGATGTGCGTTATGCCCTAAATGAATTGAATGTGATTCGCAGTCCTGAGTATAGTCTGTTGGCTACCAAGGTTTTCGTTGATAATGTATACCTGAACACCTATTGGGGTGACGGCATCCTGTTGGCAACTCCGACAGGTTCCACGGCATACTCGTTGAGTGCAGGCGGCCCTATTATTGCTCCAAACTCGAAAAACTTTGTCATAACCCCCATCGCTACTCACAATCTTACCGTACGTCCCGTTGTCATCCCCGACGACTGTTCCATCCGCATTCAAGTGGAAGGCCGCGAAAGCCGATATGTGTTCAGCATGGACTCTCGGTCTTGTTTCCTGGATACTTCCGTACAACTGGAAGTGAGAAAGGCCGACTTCAGCCTTAACTTGGTAAGGATGCGGGGAGAGGACTTCTTTTCAACCATCCGCAACAAATTGATGTGGGGAAAAGACAATAGAAACTGATTTCTGGCGTTTTCATTTGAAAATTTCGTAATTTTGCAGTTTTAACCATGTATAGGATAATTCGTTTCTTATTGATATTGAGCTTTTTGGCTGTGTTTTTTCGAGCCAATGCCCAGTTTGACGACCCCAAAACGCTTGAAGTGGGACCGCATGTTGGTGTAGGTTATTACATGGGCGACCTCAATCCGATGTTGCCCTTCGCTCAAGCGCAGGTGCAGTATGGAGGTGTGGTGCGTTTCAACTACAACAGCCGTTGGACCTTCCGATTCGACTATTCGCGTGTCGTGGTAGGGGCTGATGACGAAGTCATCAAATGGAGGCCCGAACGTGGTTTGAATTTCACCTCGAAAATCGATGATTTTAGTATTGTTGCCGAGTTCAACTTCTTGGAATACTACACGGGCAACCCGAAAAGAAATGTGTCGCCTTATATCTTTGGTGGTCTTTCGGTGTTTCGCTATACTACCTACACCACAATCGCCAATACTTTGATAGACTTGAGCGACCATCTCACTGAGTTGGAGCCAGTCAATCCCAAATGGCATGAAAAGGCTTTTGGCAAGACCAGCCCTATCGGTGTTTCCATCCCTTTCGGAATGGGCGTGAAACTTGCCTTGTCGAAGCACATGGCTGCCACGCTGGAGTGGAGGATGCAGAAGACTTTCACCGACTATCTTGACGATGTGGCCACCGTGTATCCTGAGCAGCACGCCACTGTAAATATCGATGGTACAATATATGACTTATCCGACCCGACGGGCAACTATAATGCTGGTCAGCAGCGGGGCAATTCCGCCTTCAACGACTGGTTTGGCATGGCACGTGTGTCGCTCACCTGGAAAATCAACCTGCCGGACGGGAGGGGCTGTAACCTAAGCAAATTCTGAGCTATGGAACTGAAAGACCAGCTGGTGCAACAAATTGACCGGGAGAACTTGCCCCGTCACATCGCCATTATCATGGACGGCAACGGCCGTTGGGCCAAGGAACGTGGCAAACAGCGGCTTTTCGGTCATCAAAGCGCCATACAGTCGGTTCGTGAGGTGAGCGAGGCTTCCGCTGAAATCGGCGTGCAGTATCTCACACTGTATGCCTTCTCCACTGAGAATTGGAACCGACCTGTTGCAGAGGTCTCGGGGCTGATGTCGCTGCTCGCTACGACTATCAGAAATGAAGTTGGCACGATGAACAAAAACAATATCAAATTGAATGCCATTGGCGACCTGAAAG
The DNA here is from genome assembly GCA_041842265.1 of Candidatus Limimorpha sp. GTDB lineage: Bacteria > Bacteroidota > Bacteroidia > Bacteroidales > F082 > Limimorpha. The sequence goes on from JBGYWU010000045.1 coordinate 2,028, forward strand.
GTCTGCCCAAATCCAATTACGACCAACTGATGCAAGCCATCGCCGACACGAGCCACAACACGCGCATGACCCTAACGCTGGCCTTGAGCTATTCTGGCCGTTGGGACCTTATCCAGGCCTCACGCCGCATGGCGGAGGATGTGGCAGCGGGAAAACTCGCTCCCGATGCCGTCAACGGCGCCACCATCTCATCATACCTCTCCACGGCAGGTATTCCCGATCCCGAGCTGCTTGTCCGTACCAGCGGCGAGGAACGCATTAGCAATTTCCTCTTATGGCAGATTGCTTATTCCGAATTGTATTTCACACCAAAATATTGGCCCGACTTCCGCAAAACAGACCTCTACGAAGCAGTTTTGAACTTTCAACAACGTGAGCGTCGTTTCGGGAAGACCAGCGAACAAGTTAACAATAAATGATTGAATAAAGTTACTATGCGATTGAGATATTTATCTGTAATGCTTTTCCTTGTAGCTCAGTTGAGCCTTGTGAACAGTGCTTTTGCCCAAATCCAAATCGGTGATGACTTGTCGGAAATCGATTATGCCCGACCCCAGAAATACGAAATTGGAGGCGTAGTCGTCGAGGGAGCGAAATACGTTGACGGCTCAATGCTGAGCATGATCGCCGGTCTGAGGGTAGGCGAGACCATCTCCATCCCGGGCGATGAAATCTCGAACGGCATTCGTAAGATATGGGAACAAGGCCTGTTTGAGGATGTGGCTGTCAACGCGACCGATTTTGTGGGCAACAAGGTCTTTCTTCAAATCGTCATCAAGGAAAAACCACGCGTTTCAAAGTTCTCTTTCAAGGGAGTCAAGAAGAGCGAGGCTGACGAAATCCGCAACAAAATCAACCTTTCGCGTGGCGACATCGCCACCGAACATCTGTTGACCAAGACAACGCGTATCATCGAAGATTATTATGGCGACAAAGGCTATTACAATGTAGACATCAACATTGAACAAAAGGCAGATACCACTCGTGAGAATTATATTGACATGTTGATCAATATTGACAAAGGTGAGAAAGTGAAGATAGGGGAAATTAATGTGATTGGAAATGATAATCTTGCTGATGGTCAGGTGCTTATGGCAATGAAAGAAACCAAGCAACGTGGTAATTTCGACCCCTTGAATCCTTTGGGCCCACTAATCGTGAACACTGTTGCCGATGTGGCTACCCTTCGTCCGTTGACAGCCATCAACCGTGTGGAGGAATATTTCTACGACAATTATCGCCCGCGTATCTTCAAGTCTTCCAAGTATGTAGAAAAGAATTTTGAAAATGACAAGAAACTCATCATTGAGAAATACAATTCGAAAGGCTATAGAGACGCACGCATTGTGAGCGACTCGGTGTATCGTATCGACAACAAAAATCTGGGTATCGACATCGTTATCGATGAAGGCAACAAGTACCATTATCGAAACATCACATGGACGGGCAACACAAAATACAACGCCGAAACGCTCAACTCTGTCTTGGGCATAAAAAAGGGTGACGTATATAACAAGGAGTTGTTCGACAAGAACCTGAACTATAGCGAGAACAGTCTTGACATCAGCTCGCTGTATTTGGACGACGGCTACCTCTTCTTCCGTGTCGACCCAGTGGAAGTGGCCGTAGAAAATGACTCCATCGATCTTGAGATCCGTCTCAACGAAGGCAAACAGGCCCGTATCAGCAGTATCACTCTTTCTGGCAACACCAAGACATATGACTATGTGGCGCTGCGCGAGCTCTACACCCGTCCTGGACAGTTGTTCAGCCGCAGCGATGTGGTGCGTTCCGTGCGTGAGTTGGCTACCCTTGGGTTTTTCAACCAAGAGTCCATCAACCCCGATGTGCAGCCTGATCAGACAGACAATACCGTCGACATCAATTATTCCGTCGAGGAGGCTTCCGCCGACCAAATCCGTTTTTCGGCCGGTATTGCTGCCAAATATCTGATGTTGGAAGCTGGATTGCAGTTTTCCAACTTCTCCATGCGCAACCTTTTCAACAAGAGTGCATGGAAACCATTGCCAATGGGAGACGGTCAAAAGCTTTCGCTGAATGTGAGCACTATAGGGCGCTATTTTATCCAATATGGCTTGTCGTTTACCGAGCCTTGGTTAGGTGGCCGCAAGCCCAATTCATTGACGGTTTCGGTATACCAGTCGTTCTATTCCAACAACAAGGAAAAGACGGATGCGAATTACGGTTGGTTCAGCATGACGGGCGGCTCCTTAGGTTTGGGCCGTCGCTTGACATGGCCTGACGACTATTTTTCTTTATATCAGGGAATTAACTTTAAGCGTTATAGCCTGAACAACTACCAGTCTTTGAGTGTTGGTGACGGTAATGGCAAATTCAACCTTCTCAGTTACAATTTTGTGCTGTCGCGCAACTCGGTGAGCCAACCCCTTTATCCACGCAATGGCTCTGAGTTTCAACTGGGTCTTGAAATCACACTGCCCTATTCCTTGCTTACCAACAAGGACTATTCCAACCTCTCGGAGAACGAAAAATACAAGTGGATTGAAATGCACCGCTGGACTTTCAAAGCGGCTTGGTATACCGAGCTCTATGAAAAACTCGTGATGATGACCCGCGTGCGTTTCGGCTATCTGGGACATTACAACGGACAAATAGGCCCCACGCCTTTCCATCGTTACTTCCTTGGCGGCGATGGTTTGAGTTCCTATTCGTTCGACAGCCGCGAACTGGTCGGTATGCGCGGCTATGCCAACAACTCGCTCACGCCCGGTTTCTATAACGAAGCCAACCAAGGTGGTGACATGATGACAAAATACACCTTGGAGTTGCGTTATCCGCTCTCGCTGAATCCGCAGGCCACCATCTATGCCTTGACTTTCCTTGAAGCCGGCAACTGTTGGCTTGGATTCAAGGATTTCAACCCCTTTGAGGTGAAACGTTCGGCGGGTGTCGGTGTGCGTATCTTCCTGCCGATGTTCGGCTTGCTCGGCCTTGATTGGGGCTACGGCTTCGATGATGTGTATGGCACCGCTGGCAACAACCACAGTCAGTTCCACTTCTCCATCGGAGGCTCCATCGATTAGCCACGTGTGAAAAAATGGAACAATTATTGATGTAAACGCAAACAAACAAGAAACGCATAATACAATGAAAGCATTAAAAACCTTGATCTTGACCGCCTTGATTTGTGGTGGTGTCATGACTGCCCATGCCCAGCTTGGCGGTGGACAGAGAATCGTCTACGTTGATTCTGAATACATTATGGAAAATATTCCAGAATACGGTGACGCCCAGGAAGAACTGAATGCCTTGTCGGCAAAATGGCAGAAAGAAGTGAAGGCCGTTTACGACAAGGTGTCAGAGATGTACAGCAAGTACCAAACCGAGATGCTGTTACTTTCGGAAGACCAGAAGCGTTCGCGCGAGCAGGCCATTATCGACAAGGAACAGGAGGCCAAAAACCTTCAAATGCAATATTTCGGTTCGGAAGGCCAACTTTATCAAAAGCGCACCGAACTCATCCAGCCCATTCAGGAGAAAGTGTACACGGCGATGAAGGAAGTGGCTCAGTCCAAAAACTACGCCTTCATACTCGACTTGGCTTCGGGCACCTCCGTGTTGTATGCCAACGACAAGAACGACATCAGCGACGATGTTCTCGACCAACTCGGCAACGTCATGCAGACTGTGCGTCGTGAGAGCCGCCGAAAAGCAAATGCTTCCTCAACGGGCGGTTCAACGGGTAACATAAAACCGAAGAAATAATAAAATTATCGCAACCGGACTCAATTTATTTGTATCTTTGCAGCTCAATTAACAAGTTGAGGATAAGATAAATTATTAAAAACCAATAAAATGAAAAGAGTATTCAAAGTTTTGTTTCTGGGTGTGGCTCTCTTTGTGTTGAGCGGGGTGGCAAATGCCCAAGTGAAGATTGCACACGTCAACACGGCAGATGTTCTCGAGGCTATGCCTGACAAGGCTAAAGCTGAGAAGGATTTGGAAAAGTATTATGGAGAACTCCAAAACCAACTCCAGGCCATGGCCAAGGAATATCAGACCAAGATGCAGGATTACGAAGCCAATCAAGCGACTATGTCGAATTTGGTGAAGCAGTCGAAAGAAAAGGAAATTGTTGACCTGCAAACCCGTATCCAGCAGTTCCAAATGAATGCGGAGCAGGAGTTTGAGGGTAAGCGTGCAGAGCTGCTGAAACCCCTCCTCGATAAGATTCAGAATGCCATCAATGCAGTTGGTAAGGAAAAAGGCTACACCTACGTCCTTGACCTGGCAACGGGGGCCGCAGTCTATGTGGGCGACAATGCCGTTGATTGCACCAAAGATGTGAAAGCCAAGTTAGGTATTAAATAAGTTTTTTTTATTCCAACAAACGGAAACAGCCGACGTCACAAGTCGGCTGTTTTTTTATTTGATGTTTTCACGCTTCACCTTGGCGAACCTCAGTAGCTTAAGTATGCTCAAGGGCTTGCGGTCGTCCTTGTTGGCAAGGTTGAGGTAGAGGCCGAACTTCTTCGCAATCGGGATCTTGAAGGTCTCGACGAACTCGATAAGTGTCCCATCAGGGTCTTCCGCGTAAGTGAAATGGCCGTTGGCGTCGCCCATGCCAAAATCGGCACCGCTGTCGCACACAAATGGATGGCCCAATGCCTCAGCTTGCGCCTTGACTGCTTTCATGTTGCGCACGTCGAAACAAAGGTGGATGAAGCCAGGGTCGCCCCAATAACGGCATTCGTAGAGTTTCTTGCCGGGGGCGTCAACGTTTTGGATGAGTTCGAGATGCGAAGTGCCCATGATGCGGCTCAAAGGCCCTTCGATGGGTTTGCTGCGTTCGAGGAGGACACGGCGTAGTTTGCGGTCGCCGCCAGGAAGACACTGCAAGTCGTCGAAGACTCCAGTCTGGTCGAAGACCACCTTGTCGTAGTCCAACAGCTGTGTGTAGAAGGGGAGGGAACGGTCTATGTCGCTTACGCCGATGACGGCACCATTGGCACCACCTGTGGTTTTTTTCTCATCGATGAAGACATAGTCGTCTTGCTCAAGTTGGAAGACATTGCCGTAAGGGTCTTTCATGAAAAATTCCTTCTGTCCCGCAGGCGAGGTCACAACCTGACTGATGACATCCAGCCCTTTATTGATATAGGTGTTGTAGGCCGCCTCAATGTCAGGGGTCTTCACCTTGGCAAAGAGGATGCCGAGGTCGCCCGGTTTGATGGGTTCTTTGAGGTAGTTGAGCTCGCGGCCTTTGGGTTGCCATATCTCAAAGCCACCGCCGCCGCGGATATTGAAAGCCATTATGGCACGGCGAGGCTGTGGCTTTCCGCCCGTGTAGGGCAACATGCGCTCGGCCACACCCTCGTCATCAACGATTTTTATGTTGTAGCCGAATTGATCATAATACCATTTCCAGGCTTCAATGACATCGCTCACGCCGATGCCCACTTGCTGTATGCCGCAGATGACTTTTTCTTTCATGTTGCTGATATTTTTCTCGAAAGTTTATAATACAAAGGTAAGCAATATTTGTGGATATATGCCATCAATAGTTCGGAACGTCCGATGAGTTTGCGGTGTTTCTGTCTGCGTATGGCTCTTACGGCGATGGCACCGCAACGCTCTACCGAGAGGCCGTTGGCCTGTCCCGTGTCCATCTTGGCATGGGCGGTGCCGTCGCCATGGAGGGCGCTCTTGCTGATTTGCGTGTTGATACGTCCCGGAATGAGGAAAGTAACACCGATGTTGTCGTATTCCAGCTCCAATGATTCGTAGAAGCCGAACAAGGCATGCTTGGCGGCACAATAAGCTGAGCGCAGCGGAAAACCGAAAAGTCCAGACAATGAAGTTGTTACGCTAAACTGTACATGTTCTTTGGCCTTGATCA
>JBGYWU010000046.1:0-10995 GCA_041842265.1 Candidatus Limimorpha sp.
CTGTGAGGTTTTCAGGTGCGTTAAAGAGCCCATCAAGTTTGGACTCGTATGCATTCCAGCCGCCCATCAGGTCGATATGGCCGTTCACATCCTGTGGCACGAAAAAGCCGTATTGGTAGGAGTTGGCTTCGGTCAGGGTGAAGTTGACTTGTGCGGGGTCGAAGGGCCGCATCCAGCCACCATTGCGGCGGCCTTGGAAGAACAGGTTCTCGGGGTTGTAAATATTCTTGTAGGACTGAGCACGGGCGTAGAAGTCGTCAGCGATGTCCTGTTTGCCCATGTCTTCAGCCATGTGGGCCACACACCAATCGTCGTAGGCATATTCCAAGGTCTTGGAAGTAGCTTCACCTTCTTCCTCAATCGGGATATAGCCATATTGCATGTAGGCGCCCGTGCCGCGAAAGTCGTCTTTCGATGAGGCAACCATGGCCTCTAAGGCTTTCTCGGTGTCGAAGTCGCGGATACCTGAGAAATAAGCGTCGGCGATAACGGGGATGGCGTGGTTGCCAATCATGCAGTAGGTTTCGTTGGCGGCCAGTTCCCAAACGGGCAGCATGTGGTGCGGATTGGTCTCATACTTATTAATAAAGGTGTTGATGAAATCGACGGTGCGCTCGCGCTGCATGAGGCTGAACAGCGGATGCAGGCTGCGGAAGGTGTCCCACAAAGAAAACACTGTGTAAACGGGCCTCTCCGACTTGTAAACCTGCAAATCGTGGGCACGATAGCGCCCATCGGCATCACTGAACAGGTTGGGGGCGATCATGGTGTGGTACAAGGCCGTGTAGAACACCGTCTTGTTTGAAACGTTGGGGTCGCTCACGGCATAACGCTTCAGCTCGGTATTCCACTTTTCAAACGCCCGTTGCCTCAAGATGTCAAAGTCGAAGCCCGCATCGGCGAGTTCGGCTTTGAGGTTGTTCTTGGCTCCTTCCACGTCAACAGCGGAGAGGGCAATGCGCATCACGATGGGATGGTCTTCCTCCGTGTCGAAGTCGAACCAAGCCTTGATGTGATCGCTTTCCACACGATTGGTTTTCAGGGTGTCGCCATGGTCGATAAAAGTATGGTCCTTAAAAGGCTTGTTGAACTCCGCATAAAAATAGAGGTGCTGGTCATTGGCCCAGTCTTTCGTGCGACGGAAGCCGCTGATGGCATTGCCGGCTTCCACCTGAAGGAAGGCTTCGTAAACGAGTTCGTCGTTTAATCCTTCCAGCATATCCAAGAATATATGGGCATTGTCGCTTTGCGGGAAAGCGCAGCGCATCATACCCACGCGCTCGCCGGCGGTGAGTTCCACCTTCACGTTGTAGTCGTCAAGAAGCACGCTGTAGAAACCCGCTTTGGCATCTTCGTTCTCATGGCTGAACGAGGAGCGATAGCCCGTCACCGAGCTTTCGGCAACACCTTTGTCGGTTTTGACTTCGCCGACGATGGGCATAAAGCGGAAATCGCCATAGTCGGAGCAGCCTGTGCCGCTGAGGTGGGTGGTGCTGAATCCGAGGATGGTGTGGTCGGAAGTGTGGTAGCCCGAGCAGCCGTCCCAGTCGTTCATGCGCGTGTCCGGGCTGAACTGCACCATGCCAAAGGGCACCGTGGCACCTGGGAAGGTGTGGCCATGACCACCCGTCCCGATGAATGGGTCAATGTAATCGGCAGGGTCGGCCACATAGTCAGCCCTGGGGGCCGTGCTACAGGCAGCAAGGCAGAGCAACAATAAGGATAGGAATAGTTTTCTCATATCGGTTCTGTTTTTGACGGTGTAAAATTAGCAATAATATCTATTGGTATGACAATCCGGGGGCATTTTTTAGGAATCCGGGCAAAACCGGCGGCACATCCTAAGGCCTTCCATGGGTGACAGGAAAAGCCTACCTGCGGCATAAGGACGGGCACCACCTTCGTAAATGAAGACCTCCAACACTGTACCCACAGAGGGAATCTGCGCCATTTTCTGGCACGATAATTGCAAGAAACAAAAAAAACGCAAAAAAAAGTTTTTTTTGGATGTTATTATTTCAAAAAAACTTATATTTGCAGCCCAAACAGAAACTAATTCGTAACAACTAACCAATTAAAACACACAAAAATGAAAAAAGTATTACTACTTTCATTAGGCCTCGCAGTAGGCTTCAGCGCATTCGCACAACAGCGTATTGCCAAGAATGACAAGCAGTCGTTCACAGTTGACAGCAGAAAGCATGCTGCTGTCGGTAGCGAAATCGTTACCCCGTCAGCCGCCAATTTCGTTCCCCAAACCGCCAAGAGTGTCGTCATCAACAGATACGAAGCAATTGAAGACGGCGAAACCATGACTACCACCTACGACCTACAGTCCAACGGATGGATTTCGAACCGTATGTACCAACTGCCTGATGGTTCGGTCGCTGTTACAGCAACCATGTCACACGAGCCCAACCAGACGGCTTCAGACCGTGGTACGGGTTACAACTTCTACAAAAACGGCGAGTGGGGCCCTCAACCCGAACAGCGTGTCGAAAGCATGAGAACAGGTTGGCCTTCAATCGCCCAGTGGGGTGCCACTGGCGAAATCCTCGTCTCACACGCTCCCATGCGCTGCTGGACCAGAGAGGTTGCCGGCGAAGGCGAATGGGTTTACAGAGGCGAACTCCCGATTCACCCTGAAGGATATCCCTATGAAGATGATGCTTCATGGCCAAGAATTGCCACTTCGGGTGACAATCACAACATCATCCACGTGATTGGCGACATCCAACACTCCCTCAGCAGCGATCAAGTTGTTCACCATCAAGTTTATCTTCGCTCGGAAGATGCCGAGAACTGGACCATCAGCTACTCACCCCTCGCCCAGGACAACGAAGAAACCGGCCATTACACTGCGGACAACTACAACATTACAGCCAACGGTCACAATGTTGCCATTATCTACGGTGACGACCTTCAGGGCCATGTTGTTATGTACAAATCCACTGACGATGGCGCTACCTGGACCAGACACGTCATTTGGGAGAACCCCTATTATGGCTTCGATTGGGCAACGGATCCCAACTCAATTTTCACTGACACTCTGTTTGGACCCGCCAACCTTGCTTTGGCCATCGACAACAATGGTGTTACTCACGTTGCTATGAGTACCTATGAGTACATCCACTCCGAAATTGGCGACACCTATACTACTTTCAGAGGTCGTGGCGTTGACGGTATCTACTATTGGAACGACACACAAGGGACCATCCAGTCGACAGATGGTAACCCGCACCACGCTTTGAGACTCTGGTGGCCAGATCCGGAGAATCCAGGTTATGTGAAAATGAACCCCGATTCCACCAAATGGATTGGTTACGTCCCGATGTATGAGAACATTGATTATGATAATGACAAGTTCTACATTGAAAATGACTATTTCTACAAATTCCGTTCAGGCCAATCAGGCATGCCTGCCCTCTCCATCGACCCCTATGGCAACATTGCCTGTGCCTACTCGGCACCTTGCACCGAGCGTGAAGGCAGCAGCAACGGAACACCCCGCTACTACAGAAGCATCTATGTGAGCTACCTCAATGTCGACAATGGCTATTGGTCTCAAGTTGTAGACGAGCTCACCGACAAAGACGTCAACTTCATGTATTTGGTCTCCGAAAACATCTACACAAATGCTGTTGACAATACTGCCAATGTTGGCGAGTTCTGGTTCAGCTTCCAGAGCGACGACCAGATTGGTTTATACTGGGGCTCACAAGCCACCCAGTCCTCAGCCTCAGACAACGTGATTCATGCCGTCAAGGTCAATCCCATACCCGAAATGGTGAGCGTTCCTGAAAACTACGACGCCGTCGATGCGGTATATGGCATCTACCCCAACCCTGCCACCAACTATGTGGTTGTGAAGTCCTCACAGGACGTTGACGCCAACATCAGCATCGTCAACCTCGTTGGTCAGACTGTGATGCAGTTCAACAAGAGCCTGAAGACGGGTGAAAACACCTTTGACATCGACCTCAAGAGCGGTATCTACTTCTGCACCATCAGTGCCAACGGCTTCAGCAAGACTATCAAGTTTGTTGTGAAGTAAGAACACTTGACTTTAGGTCAATTAGAATAAGAAAAGGAGACTTATTGTAAGTCTCCTTTTCTTATTCTATCAGATCTGACTTGAACTAATGTTGCTTGCGGTGGTTGACCACATCTATGGCAAGATAAAGTGCCTTTCGATAGGAGTCGGGTACCGCCTTGTTTTGGTTGGCAATGTCGTATGCCGAACCATGCAACGGTGCGGCACACACCACTGGCAAGCCTGCCCAATAATAAGCGCAGCCGTCCAACGCAAAGATTTTCATCGGAAACACGCCTTGCTCATAATGCAAGGCCAGTACCGCATCATACTTCTTCCACCAACCTGAAACAAACAGCTGGGAGGCCGAGAAAGGTCCGAAAACAAAGAAGCCCTTCTTTTGGGCCTCGCCCACAGCCTTCACCACCTTTTCGTCGTCGCCCATAGGAATCGACCCCGAATGCGGATTGAGTCCCATCACGGCAATCTTAGGCGAACTGATACCGAAATCGGTATTCAAGGCCTTCGCCAGCGTGGTGAGTTTGGAAACGAGATAACGGACGTCAATTTGGTCAAGTGCGGCACGCAGCGGCATGTCGCCTGTGGCCAATGCGATGCGAAGCTGCCCGTTCACCAACACCTGCAAAGGGACGGCTTCCTTATAGACCGACAGCAGGAAATCACGGTTGCTCTTCATCACCAAAGGATTGTCGGGTGCCATCACCAAGGCGTCGAGAAAACCGTTTTGCAGGTCGTCGGCAGCCCGTTTCAAAGAGCGTACCGACATCTCAGTAGAAAGTTCGGAAGGCGCACCTGGTTCAATCTTCAGCTCATGATCCACAATGTTGATGATATTGAATTTCTTGTCCCAAGCCTGATGCGCGTCATGTATCTGCGAATAGGAAGGACTTTCCATTCCAAAGTTTTTCTTGTAATACGAAAATGCTTTCGATTGCCCATACAAGACAGGGGTAAGCATTTCTATCATACGGGTATCGGAGAAGGTCTTCAGAACGACCTCGTAACTGATACCGTTGAAGTCGCCTTGGCTAAGGCCAATACGGGGAAGTTGCGGTTTCAAAGGGCTGTCGTGCATAAGCAATAGATATTAAAAACTGGATTTATCAGAAATCAGCCTTCAAAATTAAACAATAAAATCAACAAACCAAAAAAAAGTCGCATTTTTTACGAAAAAAGTGCTTTTTTGAAACCTTCTAGTATGATTTCTGTTGCTCCAACCTGGGACTTCAGGTAATTTCGGCAGGTTTCGGAAGCCTTCGCATAAAACACATCGTCGCACACCAACCGTCTGAAGACCGAGGATAATGCCTCCATGTCGCCGATGGAGAAAGCGCCTTTCAAGCCGACCAAATCGACCGCCTCCCTAAAACCGCGGTATTTGGGCCCAAACACCACAGGGCAGCCAAACGTAACAGGCTCCTGTATGTTGTGGATGTTCGCCCCAAAGCCACCTCCGATATACACGAAACGGGCATATTGGTAAAGCTGCGACAAAATGCCAATCGTGTTGATGACTAATATCCGAGATTGCTTTGGGGTATCCAAGTCGGTATAAAGCTGGCTGTCGGGGAACGAAGACCGGATTTGCGCCACATGCGACTTTGAGATGTCGTGCGGGGCGATGATAAGGCAATAGTCGTCGGGCAATTGTGGCAAGACACCCAACAGCAGTTTTTCGTCAGGCGGCCAGGTGCTGCCGGCAATGATACATCGGCGGTTTCCGATGAACTGCTCAACCTCTGGAAAAAGCCTGGCCTGCCGGGCGATGGCGGCCACACGGTCGAAGCGCGTGTCACCACACACGGTAACAGCCGTCATGCCATGCGCTTGGAGCAATTGGGCAGTGGCCCCGTCCTGCACGAAAAAATGCCGCACGGACTTCAGCTGCTCACAGAACCAAGCGCCATACCATCGGAAGAAATAGGAATTGGGTTTTAGGATGAGCGAAATGTAAAACAAAGGAATGCCCACGCTTTTCAAAGCCCGCATATAGTTGAACCAAAACTCATACTTGATGAAAAAAGCCGCCACAAAATGATGACGTTGCACCCATTGGGCAGCATGAGCGGGCGTGTCGGGAGGCAAGTAGAGAATTTCATCAGCCAAATGATAATCCTTACGGACCTCATAACCCGACGGCGAAAAAAACGACAGCAGAATCTTGTATTGGGGAAAGTCCTTTTTCAGCCCTTCTATGACAGGACGGCCTTGCTCGAACTCGCCGAGCGAAGCGGCATGAATCCAAATCCATTCCGAACCGGCTTTATGGTTTTTTCGAAACGCGGTTTCCAGGGGCGTGTCATCCTTTGTCACATCAACCTTGCCCAGCAGGCTCAGATAGGTTTTATTCTTGCGCCCTTCAACCCACTGCATGGCCTTGGTGTTGCCGAACAATGCGGCCAGTCTCACACCGAAGGAATACAGAAGAATCCCTATGGTATAGAATACAGACACCTAAATTAATTATAATAGTAATCTTGTGGTTTGCGTTCATATATCGGAATGCTCCAAGTGACACGGAGACCATAATACAGGTCATTGTAGCGCTTGTTCGGGTCAGTGTAGCCCACGGGCTCCATCACCCCCGTCTCGGGATTGGTGAACACGCGGAAGTCGTAGTCGCGAAGGTCGCGCGTGCGGGCATAGGTTACCTCAAGGGCAATCGACAGGTTGAACATGCGGGTGTCGTTGAGCAGCAGATAACCCGCCTCAAGATGTACAGCCGGTCCACCGCGCATACGGTCGTATCCAAACCGATAATCCTTGTCAACCGGTATGGGGGTATTGAGCACGGACTGTTGATAGTCGATACGGATACGGTTTTGGAGATAGCCGAAACCGGCTTGTGCAAAAAAGCCACTGTTGGGATTCGGACCAAAAGGAAACAGTTTGCCCAACTCACCCTGTAAATGGAAGCCGCGTTGGTTGAGTTCCAAAAGAGCGAAACTGCCCGCGCTGCCAATGACTTCACCCACATTGGTAGTAATGCCTTCGCCGAGGAGGTCCACCCGGTCACCCTTCACTTTGGGCCCATAGATGTAATTGCCGTTGACCACAAACAACCAGTTGGATCGGGTTTTATAGGCAAAGCCGCCACCCACATTGTGGCTGATACCATACAAATCCCTAGTGTCGAGACCAGGGATGTGAAAAGCATAAGTCGCCTGAAACATCGACACGGAAATGGGGTCTTTCATAATGTCCTTTTGTTGTTGGGCCGATACACTGACAGCCATGCCTAAGCAAAGCAAGACCGTAAGGGAAAGTAAAAACAGCTTTTTCATCTTGCGTTTCTCGATTTTAAAGGTGCAAATGTATGAATATTTTTGAATTATCGTATCTTTGCAGTTCAATTTTCTCACTCATGTTGGAAAACAAATACACCGAATCCGTCCTACCGAATGGCATTCGGTTGATACATAAAGAAAAACAAGGCGAAATCGCCCACCTCGCCCTGATGGTGGAAACTGGCACGCGTGATGAGTTGGCGCATGAGAATGGCCTCGCCCATTTCGTGGAGCACACCATCTTCAAAGGCACCCAAAACCGAAAGGCCTACCACATCCTGAGCTGCCTCGACAACGTGGGCGGCGACCTCAATGCCTTCACCACCAAGGAAGAAACCTGCATCCATGCCACCTTCCTAAAGCAGCACTACAAACGCAGCCTCGACCTCTTTGCCGACATCGCTTTCCGTTCCACCTTCCCGGAAAACGAACTGGCCAAGGAGAAAGAAGTCATCCTTGACGAAATCAACTCCTACCTCGACTCACCCTCCGACGAGATATACGACCTGTTTGAGGAAACGGTCTTCAAGGGACATCCCTTGTCACGCAACATCCTCGGAACCGCCGAGCTGGTCAAGGGTTTCCATCGGCAGGACATTCTCGACTTCGTGGCGCACAACTACAGCACCGAACGGACGGTACTGGCCTCCGTCGGCGACATCAGCTTCAAGGCACTCTACCGACTGGCCATGAAATATTTCGGCAGCCAGCCCACGCACATTGTTGACAGAAAACGTGTGAACTTCGTTGGATACACCCCGGAAAATCTTACCCTAACGCGCAACAACCATTTGAGCCACTGTATTATAGGAGGAATCGCACCAGCGTTCAGCAGTCCGCTTCGAATGCCCATCGTATTGCTCAACAACGTGCTGGGCGGCCCAGCCATGAGCTCACGCCTTGGATTGAACATCCGCGAAAAATACGGGTTTGCCTACAGCATCGAGTCACAATACACGGCCTATTCCGACGTAGGCCTCATCAATGTCTATATGGGAGTTGACCCCGACTCGCTGGAAAAGGCCATCGAATTGGTTCACAAAGAATTGGACAAACTCCGCACCCAAAAGCTGGGTATCATGCAACTGCATCATGCCAAGCAGCAACTCATCGGGCAGGTCGCCTTGAGCTATGAGAGCGGCATGAGCGAACTGTTGAGCGCGACACGTTCTCTCATCATGGACGAAGAAATCGAATACATGGACGACATCATCCGCAAAGTGGAGGCCGTGTCGGCTAATGACATTCTGGAAGCGGCCAACCGCGTGCTTGACAAGGATAGTCTAAGCCAGTTGGTTTTTGAAAGCAAATAAGCCAACCTGCTCGCGAAAGTCGCGCAATAGACCTCTTGTTCATGCAGGCGGTTGTTTCCATGGTTTGTCGCAGCCATATACGAGAAAGTTCGGTTCAGCCAGACGACAACAATGCTAAAAGCAGCGCTTCGTAGCAAAAATAATGAAGCCATTCCCCATCATAGCACGATATTTGCTATCTTTGCCTTGTCATTCTAAAATCAACCATCATTATGAAATACATCGGAATCATCACCATTACTGCGACTGTGGCTGTGACACTTGGCGTGCTGGCATTCGCAATGTCTACGACGACCCTCACTCCGGACAATAACCCCACTCCAACCAGCAATTATAATGACATGTGGAAGAAAGTAAAAGACAATCTTGAAAAAAACCTGCCGGAATCGGCGGAAAAAGAACTGAGTGCCATTGAGCTACAGGCCTCGAAAGACCAGAACCAGACCCAATTGCTGAAGACATACCTCTTTCGGCAGATGATTTTCCCTTTCACTGTTGAGGAAGATCCCGACCAGCATTTCATCCAATACGCTGAGTCCAAAGTCGGGCAACTCGACGCGGTGCACAACGCTATTCTGCACGAGGAGATTGCCCATGCATACACACAATACTTGGAATCCAACGAGTGGCGCATCAACGAGAATCTTCCTATTGACGGCGACATCTCCAAAGTGGAGATGAAATACTGGGACAATGGGAGCTTTCGTGACCGTATCAACCAACACTACGCCGAGGCGCTGAAGCCTGTCGAAGCCTTGAAACAAGCCAAGACTGCTGACTTCATGGTGTTGTACGAGAATACGAACAATAACGAGATGCACATAGATTATGAGGCTTCATTGTTCGAATTCATGTTCCACCGCGTGGCGAATTATTATCAGGAACAAGCTGATGCCGACGACATGGAAGGCGACACCGACACCTGGTGGCTGCCCGCCAAAAGCTTCATGAAGGCCGATATGGGCGCCGCCGACAACCCGCTCATCAAGTGTCTGAAGATATTCCAGGACTTGCTCGCCTACAATCTCGAACAAAAGAATGAAGATGTGTTGATTTACAACGACTTCAAACGCTTCAACTTCGTCAACGGCATTTTGCAAAAGAACGCACAATACCAAGCTGCCATGGAAGGTCTGAAGGCACAGCATCAGGACAATCCGCTTTCTGCCGAAATTACCTCATTGATAGCGCAAAGCCTGATGAGCCAATACGAGGACAACAGCAGCGACAGCACCTATTTCGACAATTACAAGAAAGCCAAGGCTTTATGCGAAGAGGCCATTGCGAAGTTTCCGAAAGCGCAGGGCGCGAAGAACTGCCAAAGCCTCATCAAACGTATCGAGGAACCCTTAATCAAGATCGAACTGAACCAGGTGCAGCTGCCCAACGAGGCCATCCCCGCTGTGCTGGAATACAAGAATGTAACCCGTCCGTATTACAAGATTGTGGATGTCAGCGAGAAAGACCTTGAAAAATTGAGCAGAATGGACAAGGAAGACCTGCTCAAAGAACTTCGCAAAAAGCCTGTTGTTGCTGAGCAGCAACTCACCTTGCCCGCCGAAACCGACTACCGTCTGCACAGCACGCTAATAGCCTTGCCCGCCTTGCCCCAAGGCATTTACTACCTCATGGCAAGTACCGAAGAAGGTGTTACCGATGATGACAAGGTTTTGATACTCAACTTCCAGGTCTCAAGTTTGGGCTTCATTACCGACCAAAAGGACAACCGGATGACCGTGGTAACCATGGACCGCAAAACAGGGAAAACCGTAGAAGGTGTCACCGTGGAACTCTACCGCCGCGAATGGAACTACAAGTCGCGTGAATACAAAACCATCATCATCGCTACGGTGAAATCCGACCGTAATGGCAGGGCTGAATTAACCAAACAGACTGACCATTCTTTTGGCATCAACATCCGTAAGGGCAACGACAACCTGCTTTCTACCAACTATTTCCGTCTCTACAAACCTGACAAAAACGACAAAGAAATCTACAACACCACCTTCTTCACCGACCGTGCCATTTACCGCCCCGGGCAGACTGTCTATTTTCAAGGTATTGTAACGCGTAAGCAAGGCGAAAACTTGAGCCTTGTCCACCACTATAACGAGAAAATCTCCTTCGAGGATGCCAATTGGCAGGAAATCAGTTCGGCCAAATTCACGACCGACGAATATGGCAGTTTCAGCGGTTCCTTTGTCATCCCTTCTGATAGATTGAATGGTGTTTTCCGCCTCAATGCCAACCATGGCAACATCACCATCCGCGTGGAGGAATACAAACGTCCGACTTTTGAAGTCAACTTTGAGAAACCAAAAGAGCAATACAAACTCAACCA
>JBGYWU010000047.1:0-16657 GCA_041842265.1 Candidatus Limimorpha sp.
ATACCGCTGAAATACTCTTTGAAATCGTGCTGGAATTGCGCTCTACTTTCCATACCAGATTGTTTTGACTTACTGAACCTGAAGTTCAGTTTCACAGATAATCGTTCCATAAAACTAAACGAAAACATTGCGCCTCATTTAGGGGAATTTGCCATCAAAAAGAGTTGGAAATCAGGTGTTCCTAATAGTAATCGCACCATCAAAACAGCCCTGTGGAATGGCATTCCTATATATGGGATTCTTCATCCTTCAGGCCGAGTTAGCAATCATGGTTGGGGATTGATAGCTCTGTATTTAAGGAATGAAATGGAAAAACTTTCATGAAGGATTCAAAACTCGTGTAGTGTTTTATACTGAACCCTTTCTTTTATAATGTACCCATTAATTGAGACCACAAAGATATAGAAATTAGTGTGAAACATCAAGCAGCTTCTTGGGTACGGATTAATAATTTGTTGTTTTCGTATTTGCGTGCCAGGATTTCATTGTCTATGCCATGATGGTGCCGAGACCCGTCGGGGTCAGCACGCCGCCGAGACCCGCACCGTAGGCGCGGATGCGCTCGTTAGCCAGAAGCATTGGCATATGAACGTATTTGTCAGAGACAACGAAATAAACGTCCTTGTCAATGAGTCTTTGCCGTTCATAAGCAGGACATGACGGTAGCAAAAAAACGGTGGGACGCTTGAAGAGTGAGGTAAGATTACTGGCTGTGACAGACAGGCTTCGTGGTGCTGCCACCTTGCCTTTCGGTTCTGCGAAAAACAATGGCATACCATGGAAATCTCCATCGTAGAACTTGTATGTCAGTGAGTCCCCGACGGTGACACCTTTCATCTGCGCCTTGCTTCACAGGTCTTCCTAAAATGACAACATCTTTCATTTTAATCGTTTTGCTTCATTTTAAGCATCATTAAAACGACACAAAAATGTTAAAATAATCTGATACGGCCAAAGGATTTATTGATGATTTTGATTTCAGCCCACGAAAATGGTATTTTTCTGTTTCCAATTAATTGAAATGTATGTTCCTCTGTGCTGTATACCTTACTGTGTCGGAAAGTAACAACCCATAACAAATATTTTCCGTGTCTACAATACGCAAGCAGTACAAACGCCACTGCTCCCTTTTGAATTTACAAAAATACGAATTTTATTCCCACAAGATACAAATTGGCAATATTTATCAAGTTTGAGGAGCGAGTAATTTTTTTCTCTAACTTTGCACCTGAAAACACACCGCATTATGAACAACACCGAAATAATCAGGCAAGCCGCTGAAATCCTCTCCAAGGCGAAGAACATCGTGGGCTTCACCGGTGCCGGCACATCTGCCGAAAGCGGCATCCCGCCCTTCCGAGGTGAAGGTGGTATCTGGAACCAGTACGACCCCAACTCTTTGGACATCGACTTCTACTACCGAAATACTAAGGAATCGTGGAAAATCATCCGCGAGGTGTTCTATAACTTCTTCAGCAACAAGGGCATCAAGCCCAACCCCGGACACCTTGTCTTGGCCAAATGGGAAAAGGAATGCCGCCTAAGCAGTGTCATCACGCAAAACATCGATGACCTGCACACCGTGGCGGGCAACACTGTGGTGTATGAGTTCCACGGCAACATGTCGCGTTTCGTCTGCACCAAATGCGGCCACAAGGTCGACGCCAAGAGCCTGACGCTCACCGAGGAGCCGCCTCGTTGCGCCCAGTGCGGTGGCCTGATGAAGCCCGACTTCATCTTCTTCGGCGAAGGCATCCCCGAGGACGCCTACTACGGCTCGGTGCGTGCTGCCGAGAACTGCGACGCCTTCATCATCATCGGCACCTCTGGACAGGTCAGTCCAGCCAACATGATCCCTGGCATCGCCAAGCGCAACGGCGCCAAGATCATCGAAATCAACATGGAGCCTTCGACCTACACGAACTACATCACGGACATCTATCTTGAAGGCAAGTCGGGCGAAATCCTGCCCGCGATTGATGCCGCTATGGAATCAAACGCTTGAAAATATATTAAATAAAAATATCAAATAATATAGTTTAATAATTTGGTTTTTAATGTATTAGTTACAAATTATTTAAACTATTTACACCCAAACAAACCTACACGATAAATGAGACAGATGGTTGGGCGATACGAAAAACGAGAATCTGGCGGAGTCAAACCTTGGAAGGTGAAAGACTTGTTACATCCCAAACAAGTTTCTCCCCAAACACCTCCTCAAACATCTTCCGATAGGCTTCAACTTTTTTGTCAAATGAAAGAGGATAAGCGCGTGAGGATGATGGCAATCGATATAGCCACAATCCTTCTCGAAGCATGATTTTGCTATTGGGAGAAGGGATTTTGTCAACTTGGTAATACGCACAGACTTCGGAGGTGGCCTTTTCGCCCGTAGTGGCGATGGCGTGGCAATATGGCGTTTGCCTCAATAGTGCTTCTATATCGGTATGCTTCACGACTTCAAGAAACGCATCGGAAGCGTTGTCTTTCAGTCGATTGACAGCCGTTGCCGCATCAAAAAAGGCGATGCCCCTCTCCTTCAGAAACGCAACGATTTCACTCATTTTGAAACTTTTATGTTCCAAATCCACAAAATGATTGTGGTCACCAAACCATATTTGTCCCTCGATGCGCCAATGGTCATTGGTGAAATTGGGATAAAAGAAATCCATGCACCACCGCTTCTTGGGCGGCGGAAAACTGCCAAGAAACAGCACTTTGGCATCGGAAGGAAGGAAAGGTTTTAATGGATGGTATTCAATCATGGTACATAATACGCTGCGACTTTATTAATACACAAAATACCCTTAAATACCTTAAACCTAATTCTTAATTTATCTGCTTTAATAGTCTGGAAACGAAGAAGTCGCTTATATCCAATCGTGGTTGTTGGCTCACCAGCCTCAATAGGCAACCATTTACCATTAAAGTAATAGTCCAAATAAAACGCATCAACATTTTGACCTAAGGGGATATATTCCTGCAATAGCAAACGATTGAATGCAGTTGTTTCGTTAAATTCAAAGATGAGCTCTGCTTTATTCACACCGTCTTTCGTCGCCCAATATTGGTTGTATTCCTCGCTCAGCACATGCTTGGCTTTGAAACGAGGTCCACGCGTACTGCTAGCGGTTACTTTACAATCTTTCAGCAGATTGTTGGAGAAGTCTTTTTGCAACTTCTGATACCAATTAACGGCATTGGCAGAATCTATTGTAGGAATCTTACCCTCTTGATTCACTGGAAAATTGAGCAATAGGTTGGTGTTGCGGCCAACACTTTGATAATACAAGTCCATCAGCTGTTCCACGGTTTTCACTTGGCCATCTTCGCTTTCGTGGTAGAACCACCCGGGACGAATGGACACGTCCACTTCAGCAGGTAACCAGGCCTCCCCGTCACGAAGACCTTGCTGCAACACCTTCGTATTGTTAAGCATTTCAAAATCTGACGTGTACATGCTCCATTGCGTAGTGCCAGCCTTGCCCTCTTCATTGCCAATCCAGCGCAAAGTAGGAACCGTGCCGCCGAAAATAGCAGCTTCGGGACTGTGTTTCCACACTATATCTCTCGCTTTCTCATAGTCATAGTATTTCTCAGCAATGATATAACGCATCTCGTCGGCGCCGCCATACCATCCGGTGCCGCCGTTGGCCCCATCGAACCAGAACTCAAACAAGGGGCCGTAGTTGCTCGCAAGCTCCTCAATCTGTTGATGATACACATCCACATAACCCTGATAGCCATACTTGGGATGATTGCGGTCCCAAGGCGAGAGATAAATTCCAAACTTTAAGCCGTGCTTTTTGCAAGCTTCCGAAAGCTCTCGCACCAAATCCCCTCCACCATTCTTATAATAAGTGTTCTTGATGGAGTAATCAGTGGTCTCAGTCGGCCAGAGACAGAAGCCGTCGTGGTGTTTAGCCGTAAGGATAACACCTTTCGTGCCGCAGGCTTTCAGTGTCAAAGCCCACTGTTCGCAGTCCAAATTGGTGGGATTAAAGGTATAGGATGGGGTGTTGCCATAACCCCATTCCATGTTATTAAACGTGTTTAAACCAAAGTGTATAAACGCATAATTTTCAAGTTGTTGCCATTCAATTTGTTGTCGAGTTGGAATGGGATAACTACGCTCGGGAGGACAAGAGCATGCCACCACCAGACCGCCCACGAATAAAACGGCCCATTTCGACAGGTTTCTTAAATTTGTTTGGCACATTTCAGGCGTATTTTATTGTTTTACGAATCTTTGCGCATCGTCATTTGCACGAAGCACATACACACCCTTTGGCAAGTCGCTGATTACCACCCTATTCACTTTGTTCTCGAGTTGAATGGACTTTACTGCTTTTCCGTTAATATTGATGATTTCCGCTCGGCAATCTTCTTGATTTACAAAAACATCGATAAAATCAGTGGCAGGATTCGGACATACGCGAAGCGATGATTCAGGCTGCAAATGATCTGATTTTACCATAACCAAACTATCGGAATGCGCTTCGATTACGGCTTCAATCGTTCTGATGCACACGGCACAGAAAGGTGCATAATCGCGCATCATGCAATGGAGTTGCGGCCGATAGATGCCTTCTGTCAAATAGCCTCCGCCTTCAAAAGCTCCTACCGTATTGTAATATTGATAATTATTTGGTGTAGGAATAGGGGTATCGGGAGAAACAAGGTCGGCCCATTTCGATTCAAAATCCACCAAAGTGGTTATATTGGGTTCCCAAGGCTCCACATTCAGATTGTAGAGCAAAGCCAATGGATTGTCGGGTTCCTCATATTCATCGGCCAAGCCAGCGAAAGCATGGCCAAACTCATGAACAATGACATCGGAAGCCGACATGTTGCCCACCGTACTCATCGAATACAAGTTGTAGAATCCGCCCCCGCCATATTGATTGCTGTTCACCAAAATGTATATCTGGTCGTATGGCGCATTCGCCGCCACGTCTTTCACCGAGAAATAATTGCGCGTGGTGCAATAGCGGTCAATATAAAAGGTGCTGAAATGCGCGTTCAGAATGGTACGCACCCAAGTGTGAGTGGCGGGAACGTCAATGCCGCTCTCTTCGGAAGGGGCAAGCACGGCACGGAAATTGAAATCGCTGATATGGCTTGCAAAAGGTTCCTCTTGTGCAAACACGTTCACCAAATTCTGACAATGCTGCTGAAATAATGACATTTCATCGGCGGTGTAACCTTCGGGCAAAATCACAATGTCTACCTTGCTTTCAGGCGCACCATTAACCATAACATCATGTACGGGAAACACATAGCGTTGCTCTGTGCTGTTGAATATTTCATCGGGCTCATAAAGTTTTGAGAAAACTTCTTCAAACTCGCCATTGAAATTCCTGATTTCAAGTATAATATACGACTCATTACGTGGCATCGGAACACTAATGGACTCCTCGTAACAACGTTCCATTCTTGTGGCTTCATCCGTGGTTTGCCATTCGCGGAACAAAGTGTTGTATCCTTTTGAATATATTAGTGTATTTGTTTGTGCATCAATTACTTTCACACGGTTTGTCCCGAAGCCGAAAGGGTCAATCAAATTGACCTTAGAGCCTCCGAAATGCGGTTCGGCGATAAAACGCTCAAAAACATAATGCGAGCTGTCGGAAGTACCACATTGGAAGACATCCATGCGCAATGAGCCTTCATCCTGAAAATACAGCTCAAAACTGATGTTTTGCGCTCTCGAAAGCAGCGAAAAAGCGAATGTGAATAGAAAAACAAAGAATTTTTTCATTAGAAATGGGTTTATTGGGTTAAAAATCTGTGTGTTTGAATGTGCAATCCTTAGATTTGCAGTGTGATTGTCTGCAAATCGGGAACGCAAGCGCAAAAGTAGCAAATTTGCGAGAAATACAAACGACAGGAGAATAAAATCGACAAGCAACAAGCAATTTGTATTTTTGTAGCGTTAATTTTTGCAAAGAATAAAATTTACGAATCAAGCAACCGAAATTTTTCCTAATTTGCGCCCAATTTGAAAAACGGAAACCATGACCACAGAAGAATTGAAATCCATCTTCAAGCAGCGCTTTGGAAACGAGGGTGTTGTTTACACATCTCCAGGCCGCATCAACCTCATTGGCGAGCATACCGACTACAATGGTGGCTTTGTATTTCCCGGAGCCATCGACAAAGGCATCTACGCTTGCGTCCGACTCAACGGGACCGAAAAGGTTCGCGCCTATTCTATTGACTATGATGGCTTTATCGAGTTTGGATTAAGGGAAGAAGACAAGCCCGATGAACCTTGGGCACGTTATATCTTTGGCGTCTGCCGCGAAATCCAAAAACGTGGCTATCAAGTTAAAGGTTTTGACACGATGTTTTACGGCAATGTTCCGCTTGGCGCGGGCATGTCCTCTTCGGCTGCCTTGGAGAGCACTTTCGCCTTCGCGCTCAACGACTTGCTGAACTTCAATATTGACAAGTTCGAGTTGGCGCGTATCGGTCAGTCCACCGAACACAATTATTGCGGCGTAAAATGCGGCATCATGGACCAATTTGCCTCCCTCTTCGGGAAAAAAGGCCATCTGATGCGCCTTAACTGCGCCACGATGGAGTTTGAATATTTCCCCTTCAACCCAACAGGACACAAGCTCGTTTTGATTGATACCGTGGTAAAGCACGAGCTGGCCACGTCTGCTTACAACCGTCGCCGTGAGTCGTGCGAGAACGCCTGCACCCACATTGCCAAAAGGCATCCTGAAGTGAAGTTTCTGAGCGATGCATCTATGGAAATGCTTAATGAGGTGGATGTGGAGATTCCTGCAGAAGATTACATGCGTGCGGAATATGTCATCGGTGAGAAGCAACGTGTCTTGGACGTGTGTGCCGCTCTGAAAAAAGGTGATTACGAGACTGTTGGCGAAAGAATGTATGGCACGCACTTCGGCATGAGCAAGCTCTACGAGGTGAGCTGTGAGGAACTGGACTACCTCAACGACATCGCCAAGGAATGCGGCGTGACCGGATCCCGTGTTATGGGAGGCGGCTTTGGCGGCTGCACCATCAATCTGGTGAAAGAAGGACTGTATGATGCCTTTATCGCCACGGCCAAACAGAAATTCGCATGCAGGTTTGGACACGAACCAAAGGTGTATGACGTGGTGATTTCGGATGGTGCAAGGAAACTACTGTAAGGGAATCAAATCTGAGACAAATCTGACTAAATATTGATATTGTTGAGACGCGATGCTTTGCATACATACGAGCCAAGACACGCGACTCAACAAACAATTCAACAAACAACAACAATTCAACACAATAAATGAAACCTACATTATTAGTATTAGCCGCAGGCATGGGCTCACGCTATGGTGCCCTAAAGCAGATGGATGGCGTCGGTCCAAACAACGAAGCTATTCTCGACTATTCCATTTTCGACGCTAAACGCACCGGATTCGGCAAAGTTGTTTTCGTCATCCGCGAAGACTTCGCCGAGTCGTTCAAAAATGTCAATAACTCAGAAAAATTCGGGATACCGGTTGAATATGTCTATCAATCACTTGACATGTTGCCGGAAGGCTTCAGCGTTCCCGAAGGCCGTGTGAAGCCTTGGGGGACATGCCATGCTGTCTTGATGGCCAAGGACGTGATTCATGAGCCTTTTGCCGCTATCAATGCCGATGACTTCTACGGCAAGGAAGCCTACGAAGTGATGGCCCAATATCTCATGAAATGTGAGGGCAAGACGGGCTCCTACAGCATGGTGGCTTACAAACTGCGCAATACCATGTCGGACTTCGGAACAGTGAGCCGCGGCATCTGTACCGCCGACACCGAGGGCCATTTGCTTACCATAATCGAGCGTACGGCTATCGGTCGCACAGAAGACGGAGGTGCGGCCTACACTGACGAAACAGGGAGCCACCCGCTGAACATGGATTCCTTGGTCTCCATGAACTTTTTCGGTTTCACTCCCGACTTTTTTTCGTATTCCGAAAAAGGTTTCGTCGAGTTCTTGAAAGGGCCCGCGCAAACCAACAACAAGGCCGAATTCTTCATCCCGCTAATGGTCAACCAAAGCATTAATGACGGCACTGCCAAGCTAATAGTGCTTTCGAGCGACGCCGCGTGGTTCGGCGTCACATACAAAGAAGACAAGCCTGAGGTGATGCGTAAAATCAAGGAATTGATTGACAAAGGTGTGTATCCGAACAAATTGTGGCAATGAACATCGAAGTAAAATCCTGGGGCAAGACCCCTGACGGGAAAGACATTAAACTCTACACCCTGACTAACGTCAATGGCATCAAAGTGCAACTCAGCGACATAGGTGCGGGCATCGTCAGCATCATGGCACCCGACCGCAATGGTCACATGGACGACATCGTGCTTGGCTATCCCAACGCCACGGATTATTACGGTGACGGGCCTTGCGCGGGTAAAGTGCCTGGCCGTTACGCCAACCGCATCGCCAACGGTCGCTTCAAGATGGAAGGCAAAGAATACCAACTGGAGTTGAACACGGGCGACGGCAAGCACCATTTGCATGGCGGTGGCATTGGCTTCGCCAACCAGAAATGGGCCAGCCGCATCAATGGGGAGAGCGTAGTGTTCACCTATCTCAGCGCCGATGGCGAAGCAGGCTATCCTGCCGAATTGGTTTCGAAGGTGTACTATACCCTTAACGACGAGAACGAATTGAACATCCGCCTTTGCGCCTATTCGTCAGGCACCACCATAGTCAACCTGACCAACCATACCTATTTCAACCTTAAAGGAGAAGGCAATGGCGATATTCTAGACCACAAACTGCGGTTGAACGCTTCACGTTTCCTGCCCGCTACCAATGAGCTGATTACCACGGGGGAGATGGCTGCCGTAGCTGACACACCTATGGACTTCACCCAAGGCAAGCCGATTGGACGCGACATCAAGGAACCTTTTCCCGACCTCATCAACGGCAAGGGCTATGACAGCTGTTGGGTGATTGACGGCATAGCCAAGGACAAGCTCTGCCTTGCAGCCGAACTCTCGCACGAAGGTACGGGACGATTGGTGAAGATTTACACCACCCAGCCCGGCGTGCAGGTTTACACCGGCAACTGGCTTTCGGGCTGTCCGGCGGGCAAGAACGGACATATCTACAAGGACTATTCCGGTGTTGCCTTGGAGTGCCAAGCCCTCCCCGACTCACCCAACAAGCCCAATTTCCCCAATACTTTCCTGCGTTCGGGAGAAGAATACAACGAAACCATTATTTTTAAATTTTCAACTATATGAGTACAAAGACAAAACAATGGGGTGCCATCATCGTGATGATAGCCCTGTTTGCCATGATCGCCTTTGTGACGAACTTGTGTTCACCTATGGCGGTCATCGTGAAAAACCAATTCGGTGCCAGCAATTTCCTATCACAGATTGGCAACTACGGTAACTTCATCGCTTATTTGGTCATGGGTATTCCTTCGGGTATGCTGATTAAAAAGTTTGGCTATAAGAAGACTTCTCTCATGGCGTTGGCGGTGGGTATCGTCGGCATCCTTGTCCAATGGGCAAGCGGCAAATACGGGTTTGGCGTTTACCTCATAGGTGCCTTTATCGCTGGCTTCTGCATGTGCATGCTAAACACGGTTGTCAATCCGATGCTGAACCTGCTTGGCGGCGGCGGCAACAAAGGCAACCAGCTTATTCAAATTGGCGGTGTGTTCAATTCGGCTGCTGCTGTGGCGGTCTATATCATCATGGGTGCCCTCATCGGCGAGGCAACCAAGGCCAAGATTTCCGATGCCACCCCTGCCCTGCTGATTGCCTTGGCCATCTTCGTCATCGGCTTCATCGTCATCCTCTTTACCAAGATTGAGGAGCCGCAACAGCCCGTTGAAGATAATACAGTATTAAAGGACAAATACAGCGCCTTTTCGTTCCGGCACTTCAAACTCGGCATTTTGGCCATCTTCCTCTATGGCGGCATTGAAGTCGGTACGCCAACCTACATCCTGCAATACTTGACCGCCGAGCTTACCGCCGCCACACCTGGCATTGGCATGAGCGGCACAATCGCCGGACTCATCGTGGCCGTCTATTGGCTGATGATGCTCATCGGCCGTTTCATCGGTGGAGCTATTGGAGGGAAGGTGTCGTCAAAGGTTATGGTGACTACGGTCTCCATAGCTGCCATCGCCCTCGTGCTCTTCGGAATGCTTGCGCCACAAAGCTGGCAAGTCAATGTACATGGCATAGACTGGGCCAACCTGAAAGTTATCCAAGCTAAAGTTCCAGTTGGCATATTCGCTTTCATCCTTGTAGGTTTGTGCACCTCAGTGATGTGGGGTGCCATCTTCAACCTCGCCACCGAAGGCTTGGGCAAGTACACCGCCATCGCTTCGGGTGCCTTTATGACCATGGTCTTCGGCTTTGCCATTATGGTGGGACTGCAAGGCCTCGTTGCTGACTGGACGGGGAGCTACATGACAAGTTATGTGGTCGTGCTGTTCTGTGCTGCCTACATCCTTTACTATGCGCTTTTGGGATCGCAAAACGTCAACAAAGACATTCCAGTGGATTGATTCAACATCGAGCAACCAACACAAAAGCCCGCCAGTTTTGGCGGACTTTTGTGTTATTGAGGTCAGGACTCAGCCGACCCCTGATTTTCCTCCCGATGCGAAGCTTTTCTGTCTTATTCATACTGTTGAGCTTACAAAGAATCGAAACGGTGGTGCCGTTTTCAACTGCAATTTTGTTCAAGGTGTCTCCGCTTTGGATGACGTAGTATTCATTTACCTTGGAGGGTTCCCATTCCTCATTTGTCTGAGGAGCAACCACAAAAGCATCAATGTCAACGCCTGTGTTTAGGGCGTCGATGCAACCGTATTTTTGCACTTTGGACAAGTTAGACCCACAAAGGCTCTTTCCGTGCAAAAAAATCACGACGGGCTTATATACGCCGGGGTCATCATACTTTTCAGGTAGGTATAACCAGAAATCGTATCCGTCCTCGATGGAGTCGCGACAGGCTATCAACTGCCCGTAAGAACTTGACCGCAGGACAAAAAACAAAAAACGAATAATAAGAATTTGTTTTTCATTGACCATCGTAACGTTGTCCTAAAGATATTATTACACCGTGAGACGAAAAATATTGTGTTGCCGACAATCATGTACTTAGTGTATTGAAAAGGAAAAACAGCAATGTGATGCGTTCCTTCTGTTTTTATCGAAAAGGGGCCGCAAAATCATTAGGAATTTCTGTATTTTTGCGCATTCAACGGTTTGGGCTTTATTAATGTTAAAGAAAATCATAGGAACAGGAGGGGCAAAGGCTGTCAATATGCTGACACAGCTGGCCACACTCATCATGGGCACCAAGTTTCTCGGGGCCACCGAATGGGGCAAAGCCTTCATCGCCCAAACCGACATCACCTTTTTATTAATAGGTATCGAGCTCATCGCCGGCAGCGGATTGGTATATTTCACGCCCCGCAAGAAACTCAGCACATTGATAGCGCTCTCTTACGGTTGGATCGGTTTCGTAATGCTGCTCTACCTCATCTTGTTCAAAGCGCTCTCCTTTTTTCCGACGCTTTACCACACTATCGTTCCCGAAAGTTACGCCTTGCTCGTCCTACTGATGACTTTTGTTTATAGCCTGCATGGGTTCAACCTCAACCATTTTCTCGGCAGAGAGAAAGTTTCCACTTATAATTGGCTGCTTCTCATTCAAATATTGACCCAAATCACGATGATGGCGGTGCTGATTTCCGTCCTCAACATGAGAACGGCAAAAGCCCTACTCTACTCACAATTATGTGGTTACAGTTTGGCCACACTTGTCGGATGGATTTTGTTGTTCCCCAGTTTGAAACATGAAGGCCGCGAACCGCTTGGAAGCAGCCTGAAAGAGATGTTGCATTATGGTGCGTTCATGCAGCTTTCCACCTTGGTCAGTACGCTCAACAAACGCTTGAGCCTCTATCTACTGAACATGCACTGTGATGACAAATCCATCGGCGTGTACGCTTCCGGAACTCAAGTCACAGAAGGTTTGAACATCATCGGGCAAAGCATCGGTTTGGTTGAGTTTTCTACCTTGAGCAATACCGAAAAGCCACAGCGCGCATTGCAACTTACACTGCGTTTCCTGAGACTTTCGCTGTTGCTTACATTTCTCGCTCTGTTGATCGTCACCCTACTTCCTACTTCTTTTTACGAATGGCTCTTCTCGGATGAGTTTGGTGACATAAAAAGTGTCATCCTTCTCATGGCTCCAGGAATTTATTTCTTGTCGGGACACACTGTCTTGTCCAATTACTTTTCGGGTACGGGAAGACCCAAATTCAATCTATTCGCCTCACTCATCGGGCTGGGTGTCACACTGCTGTCTGCTTTCATTCTTATTCCACGGTTAGGCATTCATGGAGCGGCAATTACCACTGCGCTGACCTATGCTGCATTATTTGTTTACCAATGGACAGTTTTCCGCAAACAAACTGGGAGTCGGCCGAGGCAGTTGCTGCCAAACAAAGAAGATTGGGATTGGCTGAAAACGACCCTCAAGAGATTGTTCTGATTTTTTTTGTAACTTTGCAGCTAAATATACTTTTATGGACAACAACCCAATCGAAGACGACATCTTCACGCAATACGATCCCCCCGCTCAAACCATAGAAAACTATAACGAAGAAAGCATCGTACATCTTGAGGACATGGAACACATACGGCGCCGTCCGGGCATGTATATCGGCAAACTCGGCGACGGCGCCTCGCAGGACGACGGCATCTATGTTCTCATCAAAGAGGTGATCGACAACTCCATCGACGAGTTCACCTCCGGCTTCGGCAAGAAGATTGAGGTGACGGTCGATAAGGCCGCAAAAAAAGTAAGCATCCGCGACTATGGACGCGGCATTCCGCTAGGCAAGTTGGCCGAAGCCGTATCGAAGCTCAACACGGGCGCCAAATACGATAGCAAGGTGTTCCAGAAATCGGTTGGTCTGAACGGCGTGGGTACCAAAGCCGTCAATGCGCTTTCATCTTATTTCAGGGTGCAGTCCATCCGCGAGGGCAAGACGAGAATTGTGGAGTTTGCGCAGGGCAAGTTGGTGAGTGATTCGGGCATCATAGAGGTCGGCCCTTCGACAGGCTCAGGGGCCTTGGATACTGGAACTTTAACAGAGTTCATCCCGGATTCCGCCTTGTTCGGCAACTACCACTATGTGGATGAATACATCGAGAAGCGCATCTGGAACTATGCCTACCTCAATCGTGGTTTGAGCCTGATATACAACGACAAACGCTATTATTCCAAGAACGGCCTCCTCGACCTGTTGCAGAACAACATGGAAGGCGAAGGCCTCTACCCCATTATCCACATCAAGGACGGCGACTTCGAGGCGGCTTTCACCCATGTGAATGGGCAGTCGAGCGACTATTTCTATTCCTTCGTCAACGGACAACACACCACCGAGGGCGGCACGCACCAGTCCGCTTTCCGCGAAGGCTACGCCCGCGTGGTGCGCGAGTTCTACCAAAAGGAATACGAGCCTGCCGACATCCGACAAGGCCTCATTTGTGCCTTGTGCGTAAGAATACAAGAGCCTGTTTTTGAGGCACAGACAAAGACAAAACTCGGTTCCACCCATCTTGCGCCCAATAATCCCGATGGCACGAATGACAGTCCTTTCCTAAAGACTTACGTTTTCGACATCCTGAAACGGCATTTGGACAACTACCTGCACAAGAACCCAGATACGGTCAGCGTGTTGCAGGCCAAGATTCAAGCCAATGAGAAGGAACGCAAGGAGATTGCCGGCATCAAGAAAGCCGCCCGCGAGAGCGCCAAGAAGGTCAGCCTGAACAACCGAAAGCTCCGTGACTGCCGCATTCACCTCAACACCAACCACGAGAAACGCCTCGAAAGCACCATCTTCATCACCGAGGGCGACTCCGCATCGGGAAGCATCACCAAGAGCCGCGACGTGCAGACCCAGGCCGTGTTCAGCCTGCGTGGCAAGCCACTCAACTGTTTGGGGATGACCAAGAAGGTGTGTTACGAGAATGAGGAGTTCAACCTGCTGCAAGCCGCCTTGAACATCGACGAGGACATCGAGAACCTGCGCTACAACAACATCGTCATCGCCACTGATGCCGATGTCGACGGCATGCACATCCGTCTGCTGATGCTCACCTTCTTCCTTCAGTTCTATCCCGACCTGGTGCGCAACGGTCATGTCTACATCTTGCAGACGCCCTTGTTCCGCGTTCGCAACAAGAAAGAGACCTACTATTGTTACACCGACGAGGAACGCATCACCGCCAAGGAGAAATGCGGCAAGCAGGCCGAGATCACGCGATTCAAAGGTTTGGGTGAAATCTCTCCCGACGAGTTCCGTGGCTTCATCGGTCCCAACATGCGCCTTGAACCCGTCATCCTGCGCTACGACTTCGGCATCAAAGAGTTGCTGGAATACTACATGGGCAAGAACACTATGGAACGTCAGAAGTTCATCATCGACAATCTTAGGATTGAGGATGACTCGGAGATGGATAAGATGTAAATTTGAATCTTTCTATAAATCCAAACTATTTGGATTAAGTAGAAAATCAAGCAAGCCTATGACAAGAAAGCCATTATCATCGTGATACGGCATAATGTCGTTTCTCATTACGACTATTCGTTTGAAGGCATCTTTCACATTTTTCAATGAAGCCAGCTCTTGCTCACGCTTTTCTTCATCACTAATAGCAAAGGCCGATTGGATGTAATACCGCATATTGCCTTTATTGGCCACAAAGTCAATTTCAAGGTTGTTACGTGTATTTCCTCCGTCCTTAGTCTTTTTCCATGTTTCCACCATCCCGACATCTACCAAGAATCCCCTCATACGAAGTTCGTTGTAAACAACATTTTCCATGATGTGGTTTTCTTCTAGTTGGCGAAAGCCTAAAACAGCATTGCGCAAGCCCATTTCGGCGAAATAGTATTTTGATTCGGAGCCAATGTATTTGCGTCCTTTTACATCATAGCGCAGAGCTTCTTCTATAAGAAAGGCATCTTGCAGAAAATCAATGTACTCTTTGATTGTGTTGTGAGAAATACTTACGTTCTCAACCGACTTAAAAGTATTGCTGATACGTTTGGGGTTGGTGGATGAGCCTATGCATGATGATAGTATTTGCACTAACTGACGCATTCCTGTCTCATTGCGAAGTCTGTTCCGATCTATGATATCCTTAAGATAGGTGAGCTCATACAAATTGCGAAGAAATTGTATCTTGCTCTCATTGTCATTCATCAGAGTTACTTGTGGCAGCCCTCCAAAAGTGTAATAGTCTCGCCATGCTTTGGTTCGGTCGCCTCTAATTTCTTCATAATATTCTGCAAATGACAATGGCCAAACACGAACTTCATCTCCCCTGCCTCTAAACTCTGTTACAACGTCTTTAGACAAAAACTTTGAATTTGACCCCGACACATACACTTCCAAATATGGGTGGTGCATCAAGGTGAGTAGCACTTCCACAAAATCGTCTACCAATTGGACCTCATCAAGAATAACAAAACTCTTGCCTCCCTCCTTGTCAATATTGCTATCAATGTATTCAAGAAGTTTTTCTGGATCTCGTAAAGGTTTGTTTTTCAGTTCATCAAGTGACAATTCGATAATATGGTTCTCATCGACTCCCGATTCTATAATATACTGATGAAACAAATTGAAAAGCAGGAATGACTTGCCACATCTTCTTCCGCCAGTGACGATCTTCACAAGCCCATTTTCTTGGCTCGCCACCAATTTATCAAGGTATTTCTTTCTTTTGAAAATCATTTTGCAGACATTTTTTGTGGTAATCCACGGATTTTGTCTGCAAAAATATGTTTTTTTACAACACTACACCACTTTTCTCCATGATTATTTTCATTTCCATGGTTTACAAATAAAACCTTGCTTAACGTTGAACGTCAGAAGTTCATCATCAGCAATCTGAGGATCGAGGATGATTCGCAGATGGATAAGATGTAATATGAGTTACCGAGTATTTCTCGGCCACTGACTCTTCCCAAAATGGAAACAGTCGCTGTTTTGAGTGGTTATTTCCATTTTGGAAAATACCACTGCGACAGTTGTTACAGATTTTGCAATAACTGAATTTGGTTGCGTCTTCGGTCATCGTACGATATGACTGTTGCATTTTTTGCAACAGTCATTAAACTTCATAATTCCCATTTTGGAAACAACGGCCGTTCCGTTTGGTAAGATACAAAAAAGCCATCCTCGCATTTTGTTTTGCAAAGATGGCTTGATACCAAAATTACTCTAAACCTATAATGTATTATTTATTTGGAGTAACCCGATAGTTGCTCCCATCCAAACATTGTTTATTCTCTTTTTCCCAAGTAGATTGGAGTTGCTTGCTTGTTTCTCTGTCCTTTTGGGCTTCTTTGTAGGAATTATTACTTGTTTCCTTTGCCTTGATTACAGCAGTACCCATTATAGGGGAACGACTTTGGAAATCCTTATCAGCCTTTTCTTTATTCACCCCATTATAATAATCTTTGTCATGCTGATCACAGCTAGCATTTTGAGTTCTTATACTCGTTCCAGTAATTGCTGCGTCTATTGGTTTGGCGATGGAAGCCCCTATTTGAGAGGCTTTGCTATTTTCACTTCCACAACCATTTGAA
>JBGYWU010000048.1:0-4889 GCA_041842265.1 Candidatus Limimorpha sp.
AGGAGAACCGCCATGGACCACGGGTTCTACTCCGAGTCCTCTGGGGCCATGATCCAAATCGC
The DNA here is from genome assembly GCA_041842265.1 of Candidatus Limimorpha sp. Classification (GTDB taxonomy): domain Bacteria; phylum Bacteroidota; class Bacteroidia; order Bacteroidales; family F082; genus Limimorpha. Next base: position 63 of record JBGYWU010000048.1, read on the forward strand.
CTTCTCAAAAATCATGCTTGACAAATTATCGAATTGAAATTTAAACAAACTCTAAGAATATGAGTTTCTGCATCCCGAAGGATGCGCCCCCGGTTGGAAAAGGCTTGTTGATTGGCTTTTATTGCCTTTTTGTGTTCCTTCCTATCTCCTTGATGAGAAAGGGAGGAAGAATGAATCACACGATAATTGGAACAACGGTTATTTCCAAAAGCCATTCGACAAATTGATCACTACCCGGCAGCTTTTCCGTTTGAATCTATCTTCATATTCCCTTGATATAAAAAGTTGTACTTTTCCTAGTATTTGCGACCAAAGAACACCGCGAGACCTTTAGGAAGATTTTCAACCGAACAATCATCATTGCCTTACAGAAAAAACAGATGTTATTGCAATATAATTCTGAACGATTACTTAATTAATAATCAAGTCGAAGAGCCCAACGGCATATCACCGGACAAGAAATTCATGCGCAGTTACCTATTATTCGTTTTCATGTTCGTTTTGCCTGCAACAACGGTTGTCGCCCGACCGGTTGACACTACCCAAATACATGACGTTGACCGTGACAAAGGGAGAGCAAACCAGGCTTTGCCTAATGGCAAGCCAAGACAATACGCCCATCAAAATAGTTAGCGAAAGCAACCAACAGACCTATAATTATTGTATCAAGATAATGGTGCATCCCTTTTTCGGAATGATTCGCCGAAGACTTGCTCTTCGGCGATTTTTTTTGTGCGATTCATTTCTTTGTTGAAGTGGGGTGAGGTTGGATTGATGGTTCAAGAAATTTCCTATTTTTGCACCCAATTTCACGACAATGCACGAGTTTTTGCACTTATTCCTGGATGTGCTGAGAAACAGTATCTTGGTCACTGGCTTGGTGATGATCATGATGCTGATGTTGGAATATGTCAACCTCCATTCGCACGGAAAATGGTTTTCGCAGCTGCGCAAAAACCGCTTCGGCCAAGTGGTTTTGGGCGCAGGTTTGGGCATCATCCCAGGCTGCATGGGCGGTTTCGCTGCCGTTTCGATGTACTCGCATAAACTGCTGAGTTTCGGCGCCTTGGTCGCCATGATGATTGCCACCTCTGGCGATGAAACCTTTGTCATGCTTGCAATGATTCCCCAAAAAGCTCTTATACTGATGGCAGTTCTCTTTGTATTGGCCGTGGCTGCGGGTTGGCTAATCGACCGTTTTTCCAAACCCGAAACGAATATGAACGACGGGTGCGACGAGGGCTATCAAATTCATGAGATGGACAAGGAAGACCGAAACAACACAAGCAAACCCTCGTTGCGCAACATGCACCATGCCGGTGCTGAGCGTATCGCCTTGACCCTTGGCGTATTGCTGTTTGTCGTGGCCTTAGCTTTCGGCATGTTCGAGCATGAGCACGGAAATGAGGAAACCGCCCACACGCAGCTCAATATCTTTAACGAATATTGGATGAACCTCATTTTCGCCGTCATCAGCCTCTTCGTTGTGTGGTTCATAGCCACAGCAGAAGAACATGTCATCAAAGAACATTTGTGGGAACACATCATCAAAAAGCATTTCGTCGGCATCTTGCTTTGGACTTTCGGCGCATTGCTTGTCATCCAAATCGGACTGCATTACTTCCACATTGAGGAATTGATCAGCGACAACATATTATGGATGATCGCCTTGGCCGTCTTGATTGGACTCATTCCCGAGTCGGGACCGCATTTGCTGTTTGTTACCCTTTTTGCAACGGGTGTAGTGCCTTTCTCGGTCCTGCTGGCCAGCTCCATCTCACAAGACGGGCATGCCGCGTTGCCGCTTTTGGCGGATGACAAAAGAAGTTTCGTAAAAGCCAAGATTATCAACGCTTTGGTAGCATCCATATTGGGATATTTGTGTTATTTTGTCGGTTTTTGATTGGCAAATCAAAAAAAGTCCTATTTTTGCCGCCGAAAACAAAGGGGTGCCTTCCCTGCCATGGCAGGGTGAATCGGCTGAGATCATACCCTCTAACCTGATACGGACAATGCCGGCGTAGGAATTGGATATTTTCAAATCTTCCCCTTCACATTTGTAATAACTTAAAAGATTCGAAAAGATGAAAAGAATTTCTTTTGGTATCGCTGCATTGTTCATTGCAGCAAGTGTGAAAGCCCAAGACATCAACTTAGTGTATGACACCACCAAGTACGAGTTGCTTAATGAAGTGGTAGTCAGCGGTGTGCGCGTAAAAGACAACGCTCCTTTTGCCGTTACCAACATCAAGAAAGTCGAGCTGAACGACTTCTCGAAGACGGGCCAGGAGCTGCCTTTCCTTTTCGCCAAGACCCCTGGCATCATCGCATGGAGCGAGAACGGTGTCGGCACCGGCACTTCCTACATGCGCATCAGAGGCGCCGGCGACTCGCGCATCAATGTCACCCTCGACGGCGTTTCGCTCAACTCGCCCGAAGACCAATGCGTGTTCTGGGCCAACATGAACAGTTACGGCTCGTTGCTTGGCTCGGTGCAAATTCAACGCGGCGTGGGTACTTCCACCAACGGCGACGGTGCCTTCGGCGGCACAGTGGCCCTCTCTTCGGCAACGCCTTCCCTTGTTCCAAGTGCAGAAATCACAGGTTCCTACGGTTCGTTCAACACGCTCAATTTCGGCGCAAAGGCCTCCACAGGCTTGTTGTGGGACCACCTTATCATAGACGGAGCCTGTCACGAAACACATACTGACGGTTTCATCCATGGCACCAAGGGACGCAGCGGAAGCTACTATGGCGGCATCACTTATATTAATAACAACTTCCAGCTACGCTACAAGAACATTGGCAACTTTGAGAAGACCGGTCAGGCATGGAATGGCGTGACGGCAGGCAACAACGACATGAGCCTCATGGATGGCTCCTTCGGCACCCATACAGGTATCAAGACCTACGCCGACATGTATCAGGTGGGATTAGGGCAATTCAACTCTCTCTACGAACACCTTGTCACCGACGAGGACGGCAATTTCGTCAAAGACGAGAATGGCAACTATATGACCCAACGTTACCAACTGAATGACGGTAATTATTGGGACCGAACCACCGACAATTTCTGGCAAGACCACAACCTCCTCTCAGCCGCTTGGGACATCAACGAGCATTGGAAAACTTCCGCCACTTTGCACTACACATACGGTTACGGCTACTATGAGGAGTTCCGTCCCGACAACAAGCTCTCAAAATTCGGCATGACCTACTTCGACACTGAAGGCAACCCAGTGAAGCGCACCGATTTCATCCGCAAGAAAGGCCTCACCCAGCACACCTATGGCCTCGTATGGAACGCCAATTACACCAACGAGCGCTGGGACGTCATCGGCGGTCTCTCGCTTCAGAATTTCAGCGGCAACCACTTCGGCCATGTCACCTACATCGCCAACCCCGATGTAGCAAACAGATACCTCACCAATGGCGAATACAAATACTACGACTCCGATGCCCAGAAGCTTGACGGCAATGGCTTCGTGAAAGCCTCTTTCAACATCACCAGACAACTCTCACTCTTCGGCGACGTGCAATACCGCCACATTGACTACAATATCACCGGCCTCAACGACAAGTTCTACGACTACGAGAGCGGCTACTACAACCAGCTCCTCGACATCCACAAGAAATACAACTTCGTCAATCCCAAAGCCGGTCTGTCGTGGCAAAACAAAGGTCATCACGCCTATGCCTCGGTCGCAATGAGCCACCGCGAGCCCGAGCGCAACAACTTCACAGACAACGGTTCCTACTCCGCCCCAGTGCCGGAACAGCTCCTCGACTATGAAGCAGGATACAACTTCAACAGCCAGACCTTCCAAATCGGCGCCAACCTTTATTACATGGACTACACCAACCAGTTTGTGCAAACTGGCGCAGTGAGCGACATCGGAGAGGCGCTCACCACCAACATCAAGGATTCCTACCGCATGGGCGTTGAACTGCAAGCCGGTGTCAACGCCACCAAATGGTTGACCATCGAAGCCAATGCCGCTTTGAGCCAAAACAAAATCAAGAACTTCGACGAGGTGGTGGAGAACTGGGACGACTGGGAAGGCAACACCGATGCCAACGGTAACGCTTACGATGGTGACGGCTATGATGTCATCCATTACGACAATTCAACTTTGGCTTTCTCGCCTTCGGCCATTGTCAACGGATTCGTCACCTTCCATCACAAGGGATTGGCCGCCACTTGGCACAGCAACTACGTTTCGAGAATGTATCTCGACAACACCCAGAACTTAGACCGCTCGCTTCCTGCTTTCAGCACTTCCAATGTGAGCCTCAGCTACAGCCTCAAACCCAAAAAAGTCGTCAAAGAAGCAATCGTCAAGGTCAACTTCAACAATATCTTCAACAAACGTTACGCCGCCAGCGGCTGGGTATATTCAGCCCTATACGAAAGCGGCGGCCATCCCAACAACAACCGCTATTACCAAATCGGCTTTATCCCGATGGCGGGCTTCAACGTGATGGGAAATTTGACCTTGAGGTTCTGATTTCGATGCCATTAACTCTTTCGGGGGCCGATCAAGGCCTTTCTCGACAGCTTTCCGCACGAATCCAAATAGAATGCGACCCATTCATCGGTGTATTGTGCAAACCTATACAAGAACTCCTTTTGAAACACCTGCGAATGGACACGCTTGCAGAGGGAAGCTGTTCTAATGAACAAAGAAAAAAACCGCCGCGTCGACGCGGCGGTTTTTCTAAGAATCCTTGTGCTTTCCTATGATAACCTACAACGGAAAACAGAGCCGGTCAAGGAGAAAATCATTCCTTTACAAAGCGATTCACCAAAGTCTCCTTGTCAGAAAC
>JBGYWU010000049.1:0-16757 GCA_041842265.1 Candidatus Limimorpha sp.
ATAGGAGAGAAGGCGATTGAACCAGTGATGGGCTTGGGCGAAGCGGGTATGCTGCAAGACGCTCTTTCTAAGTCGACTTGCCTCTATGACCTTTGTGCCAACCTGTTGCGTGTTTTCCGTTTCGATACCATCCGCGATGCCTTTTTGAACTATTTTATGGAGGAAGTCTTCAAGTGGCAATCGGCGACGAATGAAAGCATTGCAGATTTCCTCAAGTTTTGGGATAAGAAACAGCATAAGCTCTCCGTAATGTCGGTGAGTGGCAATGCGGTGAGAATCATGACGATACACAAGTCGAAGGGTTTGGAGTTTCCTGTGGTCATCTATCCTGAGGCCATCATCGACTTGGACGAAAAACTGAACGCGAGCAAGGTGGCTGAGGAATGGTTGCGTCCTGAAGAACTGGGTTTTGCTGCCATACCTCATCTGGAAAAGGTGCTGTTCAAGATGGATAAGAATGCGGCAAATATGGGTGGTTTGGCCCTACAGAAGGTGGAAAAGGAAAAAGAAAGCAACCGATTGGACAATCTAAACTTGTTGTATGTCGCCTTCACCCGTGCCGTGCAGCGTCTGTATGTCATCGCCAAGAAAGGTAAGACTGACAAACCAAACCTCATCAGAGCGTTCCTTGGGGACAAGGAAAGCCATCTTGTTCAGAATGATAAAGCTTTGGTTTATTGTTTCGGCAGCCCCGATTTCAGTAATCCCAAGGAAAAGACCATAGAAAGTGAGGAAGTTGCAATGGCAGATTCAGTTTCTACGGATTGGTCCCAGAAAGTCAGCATTGACCCCGATCCGACCTCGCTATGGCGCAAAAAGAGCGAACGCTTGCAACCTCGTGAATGGGGCGAACTGGTGCATCGGGTTCTGTCGAAAATAAAGACGACCGACGAGTTGGAGTCTGTACTGTTGCCCAATCTCTCCAGTGGCACACTCGACCAAGAGGCCGTCGATACGATTCGTGACAAGTTTGTTCAGATGGCTTCCCATCCGTTGATTGGGAACGCTTTTGATTCGGCAGCCAAGGTGAAAACGGAATGCGAAATCCTTTACCAAGGCAAGGCCTGTCGCCTCGACCGCTATGCCGAACTGCCCGATGTGATTTATCTGATTGATTACAAGACGGGTAAAAAAGAAGAGGCACACCGAAACCAAGTGCAAACCTATGCCAATGCTTTGAAGGAAATGACCGACAAGGAGATTCGGGCGTATTTGGTTTACTTGTTGGAGGATGGTATTGAAGTGGAAAGCGTGTGCGAGTTGTGAGGAAAGGACAAAAAAACAGCCCCCGATTGGGAGCTGTCGATGCTAAATTCTGAATATTACATCCAAAATTATTTGGCTCTTTCTTCTTCGATAGCGGCTTGGGCTGCGGCCAAGCGTGCAACGGGCACGCGGAAAGGCGAGCAACTGACATAGGTCATGCCGGCTTTATAGAAGAACTTCACGGATTCGGGATCGCCGCCGTGTTCGCCACAAACGCCGCATTTCAGATTGGCGCGTTGGCTGCGGCCACGTTCCACACCCAACTTCACGAGTTGTCCGACACCTTCCTGGTCAAGCGTGTTGAACGGATCGGCGGGGATAATCTTGTCGTTGACATAGGTGTGAACGATAGCATTCACGTCGTCGCGGCTGAAACCAAAGGTCATCTGGGTCAGGTCGTTGGTCCCGAAGGAGAAGAACTGGGCGGTTCCGGCAATCTTGTCGGCTACCAAGGTGGCGCGTGGGATTTCAATCATTGTACCGTAGAGGTAGTTGATTTGCACGCCGAATTTGGCTTCAATTTCTTTCTGCACGCAGTCGGCGATGGCTTTCTGATGCTCCAGCTCCTTGACGTTGATGGTCAACGGCACCATGATTTCCAAATGCGGATCGAAGCCTTCCTTCATCAGTTCGGCAGTGGCTTGGAACAAGGCGCGGAACTGTGTTTCGGTGATTTCGGGATAAACGATGCCGAGACGTACGCCACGCAGGCCCATCATGGGATTCACTTCGTTGAGTGCCTCGATGCGCTTCTTAATATCTTCGAAGCTCATGCCGCGTTCCTTAGCCAGGGCGTGTTGTTTTTCTTCGGTATGGGGAACGAACTCGTGCAAGGGTGGGTCCATCAGACGGAAGGTCAACGGTTTGCCGTTCAACACCTTCAGCGTGCCCTTGGCTGCGTTCTTGATATATGGTTCCAGCTCGTTCAAGGCGGCCACACGTTCTTCGGTGGTGTTGGCTAAAATCATGTTGCGGAGTTTGGCCAGAGGTTCTTCGCTGTTCTTGCCGTAGAACATGTGCTCGATGCGGAACAGGCCAATACCCTCGGCACCGAAGTTAATAGCGTTCTGTGCGTCTTCCGGATTGTCGGCATTGGTGCGGACACCCATCTTGCGGTATTTGTCAACGAGTTTCATGAACTGTTGGAAGAGCGGGTTTTCCGTGGCGTTGATCATGGCGATGGCTTCGTCATAGACCCAGCCTTTGGAGCCGTTCAAGCTGATGGTGTCGCCTTCCTTGAACTGTTTGTTGCCGATTTTCACGATGCCTTTTTCAAGGTCGATTTTCACGGCCTCGCAGCCCACGATGCAGCATTTGCCCCAGCCACGGGCTACCAAAGCTGCGTGTGAGGTCATACCGCCACGTGCGGTGAGGATGCCGTCAGCGGCACGCATGCCTTCCACGTCTTCGGGGTTGGTCTCTTCGCGGACAAGGATGTTGCTCACCTTGGCGGCACGGTATTCCTTGGCCTTTTCGCTGGTCAAGGCAATCTTGCCGACAGCACCGCCGGGACCTGCAGGCAGACCCTTGGCGATGACCGTGCGTTTCTTTTCGTCAGCGGAATCAAGGATGGGGTGGAGCAACTCGTCAAGCTGTTCAGGGGCAAGGCGCATGACGACTTCCTTTTCGTCGATGAGGCCTTCCTTCAACATGTCAAGGGCCATGGTCAGGGCGGCAACGCCGGTGCGTTTGCCCACACGGCATTGCAGCATGTAGAGTTTGCCTTCTTGAATGGTGAACTCGATGTCGAGCATGTCGTGGTAGTTCTTTTCCAGAATGTCGCGGACTTCGCAAAGTTCCTTATAGGTTTCGGGCATCAGCTCTTGCATGGAGTGCATGTGCTTGTTCTGCTCGTTCTTGGTGTCATCGTTCAGGGGGTTGGGGGTGCGGATGCCAGCTACCACGTCTTCTCCTTGGGCGTTGATCAGCCATTCGCCGTAGAACTGGTTGTCGCCGGTAGCAGGATTGCGGGTGAAAGCAACGCCGGTAGCGGAGCCCTCGCCCATGTTGCCGAACACCATGGTTTGCACGTTGACGGCAGTGCCCCAGTCGTCGGGAATGCCTTCGATGCGGCGGTAGGAGATGGCTTTCTTGCCGTTCCAGCTTTTGAACACGGCCTTGATGCCGCCTTCAAGCTGAGCCTCGGCGTCATCGGGGAACTCGGTGCCCAACACTTCCTTGATTCTTGCCTTGAAGTCCTCGGCCAACTGTTGCAGCTCTTCGGCTTTGATGTCAGTGTCCGACTTGTAGCCCCGGACTTCCTTGAAAGAGTCGAGCATGTCGTCCAACTGCTTGCGGATGCTCTTTCCGTCGGCGGGCTCAATACCTTCGGCTTTTTCCATCACCACGTCGGCATACATCATGATCAGACGGCGATAGGAGTCGTATACGAATCTGGGGTTATTGGTCTTCTTGATCAAACCAGGCAGAGTCTTCGAGCACAAACCGATGTTCAAAACGGTGTCCATCATGCCGGGCATGGATTTGCGCGCTCCTGAACGGCAGCTTACCAAAAGCGGGTTGTCGGGGTCGCCATACTTCATGCCCATCAGTTTTTCCATGTTGGAAAGGCCTTCCTTCACTTGATCCATCAAACCGGAGGGGAGTTGGCAATTGTTGGCATAATAGTCGGTGCAACCTTCTGTCGAAATGGTCAGACCAGCGGGAACAGGCAGGCCCAACAGACACATTTCTGCCAAGTTGGCGCCTTTACCGCCCAACTCATTCTTCATCGAAGCATTTCCTTCAGCGGTCTTTCCGCCAAAGGTGTAAACATACTTTGTCATTGTTTCTATTTGTTTATTACTGATTTAACTAAAATTCAAGGGGCGAAAAATGAAATTGCAAAGATAGGGATTTATGGGGAACAAACATGTAATTAATAGATTTTTTTTTGGAATGTTAGATTTCTGCCCAAAACACAACTTGTGAATACGAAATTGTCGAATACAATCAAAAACAAATCGGAAAATTTGCAAATCGCACTTTTCGAAAAATTGAAAATAATGTCAAAAGGAGTTCTGTTTTTCAGGTTGGTCCTGGGGCTTTTTCCTGATGATTACCCTTATAATGCCCAATCAGTTCTTCCATGGTCTCGAATGGAGTTTCGTCCAAGTCCATCCATGTGTCGTTTTCGTAGCGTTGCATCTTCCATCCGGAAACCGTTCCGTTAGTCATGACGGGTACGACACGCCTGTTCATTCCAAGACAGAAACCGTTGATGAATCCATCATAAGTCTCGTTCATCTTGTCAACGATTTCGGATAGGCTTCCCTTTATTCTCTTGTTTTGCATACGTTGTTCTTTGGTATTCGTGCTGCAAAGTTAAGAATAATAGTGTTATGACATTATTATGGAGCATTTCTTGCCGTCTTTTTCTTTTACTTTTTGATGTGATGACATCATGAAGGTGTGGTGTGGTTTAATGTCCGGATTGCTTCGCTTTGCTCGCAATGACACGAAGCGGCAGTGTAGGCAACGCAACAGTGTGTGTTGACACGGGCCTGCCATAGCTTGTCCGGGTCGGGTGTGGCGGCAGGGCTGACATGCGGGGCAGCGCCTGCTGAGGAAGTCTAAGGGCTTGATCCTCACGGAGCGGCGCTTGCGCTTGGTTTCTCGGAAACCACTCCGAGGGTCAAGCCCTTAGACGACTGTGTACGGAGCCAATGATGTCGGCCTTGATTCTTTATTCCTTTCTCAGGAGAAAGGAAGCAACATCCTCTTTATTCTTTTACAAACTTCAAAGTGCCGACGGCACTCGCCGACTTCACATTGACAAAATACACGCCTCTGTTCAAGTCTTCAAGGTTAAAGGTGGTCAAGCCTTTGGATTGCTGGCGGAATACCTGCTGCCCCAAACTGTTGAAAATCACGATTTCGCAGTTCTCCTCTGGCAGGCTGATGGTGAACTGACCCTTGTTCGGATTGGGATAGACGGGAATATTAGGCATTGCGTTTTCTTCAACGGCCACAAGGTTCAATGTGAATGTTTGCGGCCAGGCATCGCTGCCTGTGACGATGAGGGTCAGATTGTCCACGTTTTTCATCGGGATGTCAGTCTCGACAGTAGTGATGCCGTTTTCGTCGGTGTAGCCAACGCCAAGGAGTTCCTCGTTGTGGAAGAGGGCACAACGGAAATTCTTCAGTCCTTGGTCGTTGTCGTTGGTCACAACGACCTGCATTGAGGTCATTCCTTCCTGAATCTCAGTCGGATAGGACACATTGGGTGTGAAGGGTTCATCGTGCCATGGACTGACCGCCACATCACCCATCATGTTGAGGTCATAGAAGTTCCAGCGCAAAGCGCCTTCTTCCCACTGTCCTGGTGCGTTGACCCAAGGTGCGGTTTGAGTTTTACCCTCCAACAAGGCCATGCCACCATACGGGATACGGTCGTTGTAGTAAGCGTCTTCAGTCTCTCGGTGGAGGTGGATGGCAGGCCCTTCGGTCTGTCCTTCGTTGAACCAGCCGTAACGCGAGTTGCCGAAGGTGGCCACGGCAAAGTTGGCGATTTTGGTCATGCGCTCAAGGATGCAATCGCTCGTGAAGTCGCCGCAGATACAGCCCGAAGTGTGGAAAAAAGTGTAGTTGTGGCCCACGCCGTTGGGGCCGCTGAAGTTGCTGTCAGTAATGTCACCGTTGGTCCAGCCAGCCACATAGTCGGTGTTGGCGTGGCCGTCGTGGTGCACATATTGTGTGCCTTGGTTGATGGCGTTGCGGAGGTTGTAACCGCTCCAGTTGCCTTCTTCTTCATAGAGGCGCGTGAAATCGTAGTTCTCAGGAATGCCCGTGGTGGTGTAGCCGTTGTCGTCATGCGTTCCTATGAGCAGCTCAAGGTATTGGCTGCCGGTGCTCCAAGGATCGTCATAGAGGTGCTCTCCAGCCATGATGACTTTGCGGAACTCGCCAAGAACAGGCTCGTTCTGATAAGTGAAAGTTTTGTGGAGCATATTGTTCAGTTCCGTTTGGTTGCTAAAGCACATCCGGCCAATGCCAATCTCAGGCAGAAGGTCATCTTCACCGATTTCACCCCAACGGTTGTCGTTGTCGTCGTTCCAGTTGCCGTCTAAGGCAGCAAAGTAAAGGTCGGCAGGGATGTCGCTGTCCTGTTGGTCGCCGCCGCCACTGGTCACATGGCAATATAAACCGCGATAAGGAATGTCAGGCACGTCGCCGGCAAGGTTGACCATCATAATGCCATTGTTCTCATATTCTTGTATGATGTAGTTGCGGATCTTCTCGGGATGGTCTCGTCCGTCCATGGTGGAAATGATGTCCTCTAAGGTCGCCACGCGAACACGAAGACCTCGGGCGGCATAGAAATCAGCGTATTCGTTGAATTGCTCTACCCATTGTTGCTGGACGATGACCAACAGTTCATAGGATCCAACGGTGCGGCCCTTGCTGTTGTAGGTCTCCAGCATTTCGGGGTTTTGTGAGAGCCGTTTGGCGCGTTGGGAGTTGCTGCCATTGAGCCATAATTTCCGGCTGTGATCGGCCTTGGATGGGGTGGTCTTCACCCTGACCACGGCTTTTGTGGCATAACGCACCTCTCCAGTAGCAGGCACGTATTGCACTGGTGTGAAGGCACAGAATGCAAAGCCTACACCGTTCATATAATGTGTCGTGAGATTGCCGTAGCTCTTGGCGGGATATTCGCTTCTTGAGGCGTATATGGTCTCGTCTTTTTCGAACTTGCGACGATCGGGGTTTGAATATGTTCGGGCAGGTTGGTAAGGAAAGAGGTTGATGCGGGTGTCAATGGTTTGAAAATCTGAAAGTTCCACATCAATTTCATAGGCTTCAGTGCCTTGTGGAAGCATCAGGCTGACACTTTGCCATGGGAGTGAAGGTTGTCCCGAGAGTGCACTTTGCGTGCAGCCTTTAAATTGAATCTGGTCATAGCCTTGGATTTGGCTCATAGTGGGTTGACCGAAACGATAGGTCTGTTCAACAGTCTGTGCCTGAGAAAAAATGCTGAGCATCAGGCAAAAAACGATAAAAATGTGTTTCTTCATAATAGATCCTTGAATTGTGTTTTTCCGATAATTGAGCCGCAAAAATACAAAAAAAAACTGAAAATCAGGAAAAGGAAAACCAAGAAACTAATGTGTAACTGTCAAGAAGTAGATTGCAATTACGTTTGACACTGGAGTAAGGAACTTTGGTTTTCTGTATCTGCGGCTTTTTGTTCTTCATCGAAAGCCAGCCTTCAAGGTCATTCCGTCGCGGGCATGTGTGTATCAGGAATCTATTGGAGATGGTATCGAAAAGAGGTGGTGGTATGGAAAAAATAAGGCCAATGACAGCCGGCATCAGAAGGCGTGGATTCCATGCCACCGCAAGGCCAACCACGTGGACGAATGCCTTCAGATCCTTGATTGTCCGTTATTGTTTCCCCTCATGTCGGCAAAATCTCCCCGCCTGACCCCGGATGAGGCTCTTTGACTGCCCGGTGGAGAAATGGCTGTTAATTTTGATGTTTAAAAAAGTTGAAAAGCACTAAATGAAGTGGTCATAGAAAAGGAATTTCAGATCCGCTTATCAAAAAGTTAGCCCTCTATTTTGCTCTTGGAGCAAAATATTATCGGACAGCAATGTGTTTTTTTCTAATTTTGTCCTTCAAATCTACGAAGAAATGAAGAAGATTAGAGCCGCCGTAGTGGGTTACGGCAATGTGGGCCGCTTTGCCCTTGAAGCCCTTGAAACCGCCCCCGATTTTGAGGTGGCGGGCATCGTTCGTCGAAGCGTTGATGCAAATTCATCAAACGAACTGTATAAATATGAGGTTGTAAAAGATGTCAAGGATCTGGAAGACGTAGATGTGGCACTTCTGACCTGCCCTTCTCGCTCTTGTCCCGAATACGCCAATCGGATTTTGCCTTTGGGCATAAATACTGTAGATTCTTTCGATATCCATTCTTCAATTGTGGACTATCGCCGCCAGTTGATGCCCCTCAACAAGGCGACGAACACGGTGAGTGTCATTGCTGCGGGCTGGGATCCGGGTTCCGACTCCATTGTCCGCACATTGATGCAGAGTCTAGTCCCTAAAGGCTTGTCGTACACCAACTTTGGACCTGGCATGTCGATGGGGCACACCGTCTGCGCACGTTCCAAAAAAGGTGTGAGGAACGCGCTTTCAATTACTGTCCCATTGGGCGAAGGCCTCCACCGGCGCATGGTGTATGTGGAACTTGAAGAGGGCGCAGCGTTCGAACAGGTGGCGGCTGACATCAAGGCTGACCCGTATTTTGCCCATGACGAAACGCATGTGCTTCCTGTTGAAAGTGTCGATGTGCTTCGTGATATGGGGCATGGGGTGCATCTGGTACGCAAGGGGGTATCGGGCAAGACACAGAACCAACGCATTGAGTTCAACATGAGCATCAACAACCCCGCATTGACAGGTCAGGTGCTGGTCAATGTGGCTCGCGCGGCAATGCGTTTGCAGCCGGGATGCTACACGATGGTGGAAATACCCGTTATTGACATGTTGCCCGGCAATCGTGAGGAGTTAATCCGTCTTCTGGTGTAGTGGACGGGCGTTTTTTTCGGCAATCCGTTTGACAGGCCGACAGGAAAGACAACCTGAGCCATTATTCCACGATATCTCTTACCTTGCAGATTTCCATGAAAGTTGCCCCGTTGGCAGGTCCAAAGCTGCCACCAATCACAATGACAAGGTCATCGGGTTGAATCTTGTGATTTTCGGTCATTAATCCCATTGCGTCAATCAAAAAGCGGTCGCGCGATGATTGTGGCTCTTTGTAGGTGGCCTCAACGCCGTATGAGAGGGCGAGTTGGCGCATGATTTGCTTGTCATAGCAAATCGCGTAAATAGGAATTTGCCCTCTGAAAGCGGCCAAATATCGGCCTGTGCGGCCCGAAAGCGTGTCGATGATTATTGCTTTGACGGGCAATGTTGCGCAACTGTAAACAGCCGAACGGGCAAGAGCTGCCGTGATTTCATTGTTCACCCGCACAAAATGTTGCGTGTGGTTTGTTTTCATCGAACACTCAATCTCGTGGGCTACCTTGGACATGACTTGAACTGCTTCAATTGGATATGCGCCATAGGCGGTTTCGCCACTGAGCATAATGGCATCAGCTTGTTGAAAAATTGCGTTTGCCACGTCGGTTATTTCGGCGCGTGTTGGTCGTGGGTGCTCAATCATCGAGTGCAACATCTGTGTCGCTATGATAACTGGCTTTTTGCTTTCAATGCATTTTTGCACAATCTCTTTTTGCACAATTGGCACGCGTTCGGCAGGCGTTTCAATGGCCAAATCGCCGCGAGCCACCATTACCCCGTAAGCAACATCAAGGATTTCGTCAATGTTGTTCACACCTTGTTGGTTTTCAATTTTCGCAATCACCTTGATTTTGCTGTTATGCGCATCCAGAATCTGCTTGATTTGAAGCACGTCGTCTTTGGTGCGCACAAAACTGTGGGCAATGAAGTCAATTTCTTCTTCGATGGCGAGTTTCACATAGTCTTTGTCGCGCGTTGTGAGCGATGGCAATGAAATGGGCATGTTGGGCACGTTAACGCTCTTCCGCAGTTTGATTGTGCCTTCGTTGAGTGTTTTGCATACAAGGTGCGTTGCGGTTTTTTCAATCACTTGCAGGGCAATGTCGCCATCATCAATCAGAATTGTGCTGTTGTCGGCAATTTCCTCGACAATATTTAAGTAGCTGACATAGAGCGTGTCGTCTGACGACTTGCAGTTGTTTCCGCCCGCGACTTTTATTGTATCATCTTTTTTGAGGTGAATTTCGCTTCCCAATCCTGATGTCCTGATTTCAGGACCTTTGGTGTCAATTAAAACCGCCAAATTGGGCGAAACGGAGCGTATGATTTTTATTGCTTCACGTGTTTTTTCGGGAGTTGTGTGTGCCGTGTTGAAGCGAACGACGTTCACACCGGCTTCGTAGAGTTTTGACAAAAACTCTTTTGTGCAGCGGTTGTCGGCTATTGTTGCAACGATTTTTGTTCGTTTTTGCATTGTTTTTCAGTTTTGTTGTTTATCCGATTGCAAAGATAATCTTTTTTGCTTGCTCGTTGAAATTATTTTGGTTTCTCGCCTTCTTGCTTTTGTTTTCCCGATGAATTAACTATCGGTTGAACTCATAAGAAATCAAACTCCTGTATCCCATTGGCATGGTGAAGGGAGGGGAGAGCGGGGTCAACTGATATTTGCAATCCCGTTTTTGTCACATTGCACCGAGAAACGCTTGTATTCGGTTTTGCCTTCGAAAATGCATTGGATGACGAAGGTGAGGCGATAGACTTTCCTGCCTTCGATGGGCTTGTATGCGTTGTCTTCCCAAGTTCCCGAAAGCGGGAAGCTCGGGTTGTCCATTTTGCGTGTGTATTCCGTGATGTTGTAACGCAGGATGTCGTTGATGCCCCGGGTTGAGTAAGGGCTGGCTTTCGCCAATTCTGCCGGCCAAAGCTGTACTTTTTTGCGGAAGAGCAACACCTTCTCGTCTTTGCCGCTCACCTCTGCGAATAGGGGATTGCGGCTGCGAAGCTTCATCACCTCGGGAAGAATTTTTTCGCTATCGATGAAGTCGACACTGTCCTTGCTCCAACCGATGTGTCTTCCCTTGATGCGGAAGTCCGTGCGGGTATCGAACACTTTATTGCTGACACGGCGCGCGAAAATAAGCCGCAACCATTCTTTCAGCCTGTCTTTAAACATATAGCTGATAACCAGCGCAATGAGGAATGGAAGAGTGAAGTTGCCGTATTTCTGCTGGAAGAAGAAGGTTGACAAGGTGGCCAACATCATGGCGGCACCAGCGGCTATACTGTATAGGATTTGTTCGACAAGGAATGTGTTTTTGCGCTTTGTTGCATTGAGATATAGGTCGCTCTCGCTGAATTTCTTGAGCAGGCTGGCGCGGAAAACGAAGTCCTCGTTGCCTTTTTGGTCCTCTGTCTTCACACTGAGGTAACCCCGTTTTTCCCTGTAAGCCTTCTCTTCAAAAAGTATCGCTTTAAAGTGCCCCTCAAGCTGTCGGTATTCTTCCGGGTGGTTGAGGCGAAAGGTATCGCGTAGGCGGTAAACGTATTTCTCTAACACGTTGCTCAAAAACTCATCGCCGTATGCGAAGACTTGCCGTGTCCTGCCGGTCGTGTTTTGTTCATTCAGTTGTTGGAGCATGCCGCGGAAACGCTCCAGGATTTTGCGGGTGTCCACCAGAAAACGTCTACAAGAAGCCAATCGGGTTGTTGTGTCAAGATGTTGTGATACGGTCACGCATTCGTCTCTGAAGGCGCTTTTCGCGATGGCGCAATACATTTTGACGGTATGGAAGAAGTCTTGCGTGTCATTGGGCGCGATGGAAAGGTTGGCAAAGTTGGAAATGAGCGACTTGTTTGGGAGCAGTTCCTCGTCTCCGGCCAATTCGTGGAGTCCGAATGATGGTGTGATGAGCCTGACATCCGACTTGAGGTCACGGTAAAAGTCGTCTTTGCCGTATTTGGCAGCGTTGATGTCGAGACTATTGGGTACAAAAATCCACATGTTCATCACGTAATCTTGAAATTTCTCGGTCTTGGGGGCTTCATTCGTGCTGAACCCCACCTTGAACTCCAAGGTGAATTTGTCGTGGATTTTGGTTGCCAGGTCAATCATTGCTTTTTGTCTCTGTATTGTTCGTCAAGGTTGAAACCTTCTGGGTTCTTGGCCTTTACGTCTTTGTAGTAGTCCCAAATCTCGGCCATGTCTTTTTCGTAATCTCCCGATGGATATAGGATTCGATCCATTCCGCAATACTTTTTCTTGTAGTCAATGAATCCGAGAATTATGGGTAGGTTGGCACTTTGCGCGATGACATAGAAGCCTTTTTTCCAATGTTTGACTGCTTTTCTTGTGCCTTCAGGGCAGATGACGAGATGCGTGTCCTCGTTTTTGCTGAACATGTCCATCATCTGATCCACGAGGTGGTTCTGATGGCCACGGTTGACAGGGATGCCGCCGATTTTGCGCAGCAGCCATCCGAAACCGGGGTATTTGAAGAACTCCATCTTGATCATCATCTTGAATTTTATGCCGTAGTACCAGTAATAGCACAAGCCGACGAGGAAATCAGTGACGGATGTATGGGGAGCGACAATGCAAACGGCATTGCCTAAGTCGGATGGCACTTCATTTACGGTTTTCCAATGGCCTAATTTGAGCCCTAATTTTCCTATTGTTCTCTTGAATCCCATGCTGGTTGAATATGTTGGGACGCGAATCGTGATTCGCGTCCCAATGATGAAAAACTACGGTTACCAAATGCTGGCGCGTTCTTCCGGGGCGATATACATGCCGTTTTCGGGCTGGATGTCGAAAGCCTCGTAGAAATGGGGCATGGAGCCAAGGGCGCGGTTCACGCGGGCTTCGGCGGGCGAGTGCACATCGGTCTTCACTTGGCGTTCGATGTACTTGTCGCGCGAGTTGTTGCGCCAGATGGTACCGTAACTGACGAAGAAACGCTGGGCAGGCGTGAAGCCGTCGATGCTTTGGTTGGCCTTGGCCTCCTCGGTCATCTGATAGGCGTCCCATGCGATGTTGAGTCCGCCAAGGTCGGCGATGTTCTCGCCGAGTGTGAGTTCGCCGTTGATTTGATAACCTCTCACTTGAAATTTGTCGAACAGCTTGACGAGTTGCGCGGTGCGCTCGCTGAAACGGGTGGCGTCGTCTTCGGTCCACCAGTTGTTGAGGTTGCCTTTCTCGTCATATTTGCGGCCTTGGTCGTCGAAACCGTGGGTCATTTCGTGGCCGATCACCACGCCAATGCCACCGTAGTTGACGGCATCGTCAGCGTCCATGTTGAAGAAAGGAGGCTGAAGGATGGCGGCGGGGAAGACAATTTCGTTCATCTCGGGACTGTAGTAGGCATTCACGGTCTGCGGTGTCATGAACCACTCTTCTTTGTCAACGGGCTTGCCGATTTTGGCCATTTCTCTTTCGTTCTCGAAGCGGATGGCGCGGTGTGTGTTCTGGAAGTACGACTCGGCCGTAACTTCATATTCGCTGTAATCTTTCCATTTGTCAGGGTAGCCGATCTTCACATTGAAGCAATCTAGCTTGTTCAGGGCTTTGGTTTTTGTCTCATCGCTCATCCAATCGAGGTTCTTGATCCGTTCGCCCAAGGCTAAGCGGAGGTTAGCTACAAGGTTGAGCATGCGCTCTTTGGACTCAGCAGGGAAGTGCTTCTCGACATATATTTGACCTACTGCCTCGCCAAGACAGTCGGATGTGGCGTTCAAAATGCGGCGCCAACGGGGTTGTTGCGCTTCCATGCCATACAGGTAATTGCCGTAGAAGTTGAAATCTTCGGCCGCAAGGTCGTCGCTCAGCATGGAGGCACTGCCGTGGATGACTTTCCACCTCAAATAGTCCTTGATGGTGGTCATGTCGGTGTTGAGGATGATGTTGTCGAGTTTGGCAATGAAATCAGGCATGCCTACATTGAGCGTGTCGAAAACAGGGGCACCGGCAGCGCTGAAATAGTTGTCCCAGCTGAAATTGGGTGTGCTTTTCTGCAACTCGGCGCGGCTTCTCTTGTTGTAGGTGCGCTCCGGGTCGCGCCTTTCCACGCGGCTCAGAGAGTTCTTGGCCAATTGGGTTTCCAATGCAAGGATGTTGTTGGCTTTCGTTGCAGCTTCAACCGAATCGGTACCCGTGAGCCGGAACATCTTGGCGACATGCTCTACATACTTGTCGCGCATTTCTTGCGACTCTGGCACTAGGTAGTCGTCGCGGTCGGTTAGGCTTAAGCCACTTTGGTAAAGGTGCATGATGACCATTTCGGCGTTTTTCGGGTCGGTGCTGCCTCCGGCATAAAAGAATCCGCCTATGCCGTCGCTGTGGAGCTTGCCCACAAGGGCTGCCAAACCTGCTTTGTCGCCAAGGCTGTCAATCATTTCAAAATAGGGTTGCAGTTCGCTGTAGCCGCGCTCGTTGATGGCCGCGGTGTCCATGCCTGCGTTGTAGAAGTCGCGGATTTTTTGGGCGACACTGCCCTGGACGGCATTGCTGTCGCGCGACACCTCATTAATAATGTCTTGGATAAGGGTTTCATTGCGCAAATCGATTTCGGTGAAAGCTCCGTAGGTGGAATACTCTTCAGGAATCGGGTTGTTTTTCAGCCAGTTATTGTTGGTGTAACGGAAAAAGTCATCCGCCGGGTTGACGGTGGTGTCCATGTTGCTCAGCTCGATGGCCGGAACTGTGGTCCTGCCTGATTTTGGGGTCTCGGCTGCCTTTTCTCCGCAGCCGGCAGCCATTGTGCATAAAATCATCATGGCCATTGCATTTTGTTTTTTCATTATCGTTGAATTGAAGATTTGACATTTCAAAATTTCGTATCCCTCGTGCTACAAGTTTCCCTCAAGTTTCAATTCTGCCTGCAAAGTCCTCAAGTAGGGCCGCGCTTCAACCATTTTTTCGAATTTGTCCTTGTCGGTGTAGGCTTCTATTTCGGCGGGCCGCTCCATCACTTCGGGTTTGAGTTGGAATTGGTTGTTGTGAAGGCTCTGTTTCAGGTGGTGCTTCAAAGCACCCATGCCTTGGGTGTCGTGCTCAAAGAGCATGTTGTCAACACTGAAGTGTATTTCGTTGCCTACGGCTTTCGGTGTGTATTTCCCCAGAGCCGCTGCAAAATTGGGCGAAATGTTCTTGTATTGGTTGACGAAATCCGCCCACGAGGCGGTCAGTTCTTCCTGCGTGAAAGTTCTGTCCCATGTCTCTTCCTGCTCTTCGCCCTTTTGCTCGGCTTGTTGTAAGGTCTTGTTGATGCTGATGCTGCTCGTGGTGCCTCGCGGGCGGACGGCGGGCTGTTGGACTGCTGGCGTTGGAGCGGGCGCCTCAATGCTTCTATCGGGTGCAGCAACCTCAGGCTCAGGGGCATGGCTTGCTCTTGTCGCTTGCGGAGCTGGCGCGGTTGGCGCCGGGGCAGCCCTTTCGGCTTGTGTTTTTCTCTCCGAAACGGGTTGCGTGGCGGGCTTGTTCTGTGGCAACTGCTGCCCCGGTTGCGCTTGTGGCGTTAGCAGATCCAGCGAGGGGCTGCACAATGCACACATCTTCATCAATGCAATCTCGAGATGCAAGCGTTTGTTGTTTGCGCTCTTGAAGTCGATGTCGCACCGGTTGTTGGTTTCCAGGGCTTTGATGAGGAATGGCATGGGGCAGGCCTGCGACTGTGCCAAATAACGCTGCCGCAGTTGTTCGCTGACTTCCAAAAGTTGCACCGTAACGGGGTCTTTGCTCACCAAGAGGCTCCTGAGGTGGTTGCCCAATCCGTTGATGAAATGCTGCGGCTCGAAGCCTTTGCTGACAATGTCGTTGAGCAGCAGCAGGATTGCACTGGTTTCGCCGCGAAGGATGTTGTCGACAATCTTGAAGTAATATTCGTAGTCAAGGACGTTGAGATTGTCGATCACGGATTGATAGGTAATGCTGTTGCCGCTGAAGCTTACCATCTGGTCGAAGATGGAAAGTGCGTCGCGCAAGGCGCCGTCGGCTTTCTGTGCGATGATGCTCAGGGCTTCGGGTTCGGCGGAAATGCCTTCGCTTCGGGCCACGAAGGCCAAATGCTTGGCGATGTCGTCAACGGTGATGCGCTTGAAGTCGAAGATCTGGCAACGGGAGAGTATGGTGGGGATGATCTTGTGCTTCTCCGTGGTGGCCAGGATGAACTTGGCGTACGCCGGAGGCTCTTCCAAGGTCTTCAGAAAGGCGTTGAAAGCCGCCGCCGAAAGCATGTGTACCTCGTCGATGATGTAAACCTTGTATTGCCCCACTTGAGGAGGAATCCTCACTTGGTCCACCAAGCTGCGGATGTCTTCAACGGAGTTGTTCGAAGCGGCGTCCAACTCGTATATGTTGAACGATGCGTTGTTGTTGAAGGCACTGCACGACTCGCATTCGTTGCAGGCTTCAAGGCTCTCGGTGGGGCGGAGGCAGTTGATGGTCTTGGCCATGATGCGGGCGCAGGTGGTCTTGCCCACGCCGCGCGGGCCGCAAAACAGGAAGGCCTGCGCCAAGGTGTTGTTGCGGATGGCGTTCTTCAGTGTTGAGGTGATGGAGCCTTGCCCCACGACGGTGTCGAAGGTGACGGGTCTGTATTTTCTGGCGGATACGACAAAATTTTCCATATCGGGGTAGCCTATGTTGAAAACTACAAAAGTACGACTTTTTCGCGTGACCGTGTCAAAGTCGCTTTTTTTTTCATCATAATTGATGATAGTTTCAAAATTTGTCCTGTTTTTATTCCTATGGTACGTCAGAGAAGGTATACCGGCTTCTTGAAACGTTTTTCCTCTTTCGGATGCCATAGGCGGAGCAAGAGAGGCAATACCCAATCTCATAAATATTCTGTGTTATTAGTTGATAAAAAATGCTTAATCAAAGTGACTGTTGTGTTTCCGGTTGTTGACGTGACGCCATGCGGCTTTGTTTCCCGAACTAAGAAAAAATTAACATAAAGAC
>JBGYWU010000050.1:0-3878 GCA_041842265.1 Candidatus Limimorpha sp.
AAACATCATCAACGAAGCCATGCCAGCAGAAGAAAAGGCCGTTGAAGAAACCCCAGTCATGGAAACTCCCCAAATGGAGGCTCCCGTAAAAAAGGCTCCCAAAGCACCGAGACCGAAACCGGTTCCTGCAGAGGATTTCGACTGGATCTCATCACACAAAAAGTTCGACAGCTACACGGCTGACGAACGCGCCAAACTCGAAGACAGGTATGCTGGAACATTGAACCAAATCGCCGATCATGAAGTCATTGAAGGCTCGGTAGTTGCTATCACTGAACGTGAAGTGGTCGTCAACATCGGCTTCAAGTCAGATGGTGTTATTCCTGTTGCTGAATTCCGCACTAACCCCAACCTGAAAGTGGGCGACAAGGTGGAAGTGTACGTTGAGAACCAAGAAGGCCCCAACGGACAACTCATCCTTTCTCATAAGAAAGCCCTGCTGCTCAAGTCGTGGGACCGTGTCAACGAAGCTTACGAAAAAGGCGAGATCGTCAACGGTTATGTCAAGAGCCGCACCAAGGGTGGCCTCATCGTCGAAGTGTTCGGCCTTGAAGCCTTCTTGCCCGGTTCTCAGATTGACGTCAAGCCGATTCGCGATTACGACGTATTTGTCGACAGCGTGATGGAATTCAAAGTCGTGAAGATCAACCAAGAGTTCAAGAACGTGGTCGTGTCTCACAAGGCCCTTATTGAGGATGAGCTTGAAGCCCAGAAAGCCGAAATCATCAGCAAGCTCGAAAAGGGTCAAATCCTCGAGGGCGTGGTCAAGAACATTACCAGCTATGGTGTGTTTATCGACCTCGGTGGCGTTGACGGTCTCATCCACATCACCGACCTCAGCTGGGGCCGTATCATGCACCCCGAAGAGGTGGTCAAGTTGGACGAGAAGATTAAGGTCGTCATCCTCGATTTCGACGACAACAAGAAACGTATCGCCTTGGGTCTCAAGCAACTCACTCCCCATCCATGGGATGCGCTTGATGAGAACCTCAAGGTGGGCGATACCATTAAGGGTAAGGTCGTCGTCATCGCAGACTACGGCGCATTCGTCGAGATCGCTCCTGGTGTCGAAGGCCTCATCCACGTGTCTGAAATGTCGTGGTCACAACACCTTCGCAGCGCACAAGACTTCCTGAAAGTAGGCGAAGAGGTGGAAGCCAAGGTTTTGACCCTCGACCGCGAAGAGCGTAAGATGTCGTTGGGTATGAAGCAGTTGATGCCTGACCCTTGGGCCAACATCACCAATCGTTATCCCATCGGATCGAAGCACACCGCCACCGTGCGCAACTTCACCAACTTCGGCATCTTTGTCGAGCTTGAGGAAGGTGTCGATGGCCTGATACACATTAGCGACCTCAGCTGGTCGAAAAAAATCAAGCATCCCGCCGAATTCACCAAGGTGGGTGAAACCATCGAAGTCGTCGTCCTCGACGTCGACCAGGACAACCGCCGCCTCAGCCTCGGCCACAAGCAGCTCGAGGAGAATCCTTGGGACGTGTTTGAAACCGTCTTCGCCGTCGGTTCCATGCACCAAGGCACTGTCATCAGCGCTTCCGACAAAGGTGTTGTGGTCTCCCTGCCATACGGCGTGGAAGGCTTCTGCCCAAGCCGCTACATGAAGAAGGAAGACGGCAGCAACGCCAAGGTGGACGACAGCCTCGAGTTCAAGATTCTTGAGTTCAATAAGGAAAGCAAGAAGATTATCCTTGCCCTGCCTAAGGTAGAGGAAGAAAAAGAGGCTCCTGCCAAGAGCGCAGAGGAAAAAGCCGCCAAGCAAGCCAAACGTACCGTGAAACAAATCAATGACAACATTGAGCACAGCACCTTAGGCGACCTCGAAGTTTTGGCTGACCTGAAGGAAAACCTTGAGAAGAAAGAAAAAGCCCAACAAGGCGAATAATTCCTTCACTTGCTGAAAGCAAAACGACCGCTCCCCATGAGGGCGGTCGTTTTTTGCGTTGCCTTGGGGCGGCGCAATACCACGAGGCGATCAGGAACAACTGAACATTCCGTTTACTTTTTCTTCACATAGTCGTTCATCTTCGCTTTACCCCAAATCACTTCCATGATTTTCAGAGACTCTTGCACATCCATGTTGCCTCGAGCTTCTAAGTTGCGCTGGATAAAAACACAATCGGTGAGTTCGGCATTGTCGCACACGATGTCGCGGGCCAACGCATCGCATGTGGGCGCACCGCAGATGCCACAGTCGGTCTGAGGCAAACGGGCGCGGTATTCGTCAATTTTCTTCATCTTTTCCAACGCTACCGCGATATTGTCGTCCAACACAAGCATACTACGCGGTTTTATTTCGCCCACTTTCATGTGGCGCATCAGATAGTTGCGTTCTTCTTCCAATTCGTGGTCCTTGGTCTGCTCGCCCTTGCGCTCGCGGTCGGCAATCTTGCGGGCGCGGCCAAACACGCGCTCACAGATGAGGAAGCGGTTGTCGCAGGTCAGGATGCCGCCAGGGCAACTTTGGTCACAAGCACGGAGTTCAAGGAAATCGACATCCTCAATCTCTTCGTTTTCAACCTTCTCAAGAAACTCGATGACATTGTGGATTTCATCTATGGAGTAGGAGTGCTTGGCAGTAGAGAGGCGGCGCTCGCCGTTGGTGAGCGAAGTCAGCACACCATCAGCAGATAATTGAGAAACAGGGAGTTTTTGTTCTTTGTAGCCATGTCCTTGCTTTTTGATTTCCCGGTACACAAGGTTATACAACGAGTCCATGTTGATGACCCCGTCAACGAGCGACTTCTCTTCGCCCACAGGACTCTTCACAGCCGCAATCTTGGCCGCACAAGTCGTGATGTAGAAAATGCCGATCTGCTCGTCTTTCACCGCCAATTCGGCTTTGATCTTGCGACGGATGTACATAGCAGTGATGTCCAATGGCGCACGCAAAGGGATAAGGTTCTCTGTCAAGCCGGGAAACTTCACCTGGATGAGGCGCACGATAGCCGGACAGAAAGTCGAGATGAGCGGTCTGATATCGGGATTCTCAGCCGCATATTTGTTTTTCGCTGCCGTGTAGATGGGTATGGAGGACTCCGTTTCCAGGACATGCGTGAAGCCCAAGTCCTTGAGTATGCCGTAGATTCGCGACACGGTGATGTCGTTGGGAAACTGCCCGAAGAAAACAGCCGGGATGAGGGCGACGCGAATGGGATAGTTGAAGATGTCTTCAAAGTCGTCCTGTTCGACAAAAATGGAACGGGTGGGGCAAACTTTGAAGCAGTTGCCGCAATCCACACAACGGTCGGGCATCAAAACGGCCTTGCCGTCACGAACGCGCAATGCCTCGGTGGGGCAGGCCTTCATGCAACGCGAACAGCCAATACAAGCATCCTCGTCGATTTTCAGGGCATGGAAGAACGGGGTCTTTTCCATATCGTTGAATTGTTTATCGTTTTATTATTGAATTATCGTAAGGGCGCATCGCATGTGTACGCTTCCATCATAACGAATCGCCTGTGTACGCAATCATTTACACAAAATTAACCTCCATCTCTACGGTAGTTCCCACGCCAACCGTCGAACTCACATTGAGTTTGTCGACGTTCTTTTGGATATTGGGCAGTCCCATGCCCGCACCAAAACCCATGTTGCGTACCTCCGGCGAGGCAGTGGAGTTGCCTTCCTGCATGGCCCATGCTATATCGGGAATGCCCGGGCCCGTATCCACCACCCTCAAGCTGATTTTGTCAGGCTCAATGTCTGCATATATGGTGCCGCCATAGGCGTGTGCAATGGCATTCACCTCAGCTTCATAGAGGGCGACAACGACCCGTTTGATGACAGCAGGACTGATGTTGAGTTGCTTCAGTGTCTTTTTGATTGCACTTGATGCGGCTCCCGCGTTGACGAAGTCCGAT
>JBGYWU010000051.1:0-3301 GCA_041842265.1 Candidatus Limimorpha sp.
CGATCTTTTCGGCCGATTTGTCAACCAAGTTATGATCGTGCGACTTCAATTTGATTCTAATTCTCTGGCTCACAATAATTATTTTTATTGAATTGTTTGCTTAAATGAATAATAGTCCTTTTGCCTTTTTGATTACCACGTCGGCAATGGTTTCGGGAACAGGGGCATAATGGTCCAACTCCATATTGAAGGTGGCACGACCCGAGGAGAGGGAGCGAAGTTGGGTGATGTACCCGAACATCTCTGCCAGAGGGACGTCGGCCTTGATGACCCTGAAACCAATGTCGGCAATGACTTCACGAAGTATTGACCTTTTTTTGTTCAAATCGCCCGTGACGTCACCGAGGCATTCGTCGGGGCAATGGATTTCAACCCTCATGATGGGTTCCATCAAGACGGCTCCGGCATTGAGACCGGCCTCCTTGAAGGCTATGTGCGCTGCGGACTCAAAAGAGAGGGTATCGCTATCAACCGGATGGAACGAACCGTTGATAAGGGTCACTTTCAGGTTCTCGACCAGGAATCCGGCAAGCACGCCGTTGGCCAAAGCTCCTTTGAAGCCTTTTTCTGTGGCTTGGATAAACTCACGGGGGATAACACCACCCTTGACTTCATCGACAAACTGCAGTCCTTGCACACCATTGTCAGCGGGGCCCATAAAAAATTCAATGTCGGCAAACTTACCCTTACCACCGGTCTGTTTTTTATAGACTTCACGATGCTGAATTGTTTGAGTAAAGGCTTCCTTATATGCGACCTGAGGACGCCCGGAGTTGACTTCAACGCCAAACTCTCTCTTGAGGCGGTCCATAATGATGTCGAGGTGAAGTTCGCCCATACCTGAAAGGATGGTTTGTCCCGAATTCTCATCGGTGTGCACAAAAAGCGTAGGATCTTCCTCAACCAACTTGGTCAGGGAAAGATCAAGCTTGTCGATGTCAGCCGTAACTTTTGGCTCAACTGCAATGTTGACCACGGGTTCAGGAAACTTGATGCTTTCAAGCACCAACGGTTTGTTTTCAACCGCCAGTGTGTCGCCGGTGCGGATCAACTTGAACCCGACGGCGGCACCAATGTCACCCGCAGAAATCTCCTCCAGAGGGTTTTGCTTGTTGGCGTGCATCTGAAGGATTTTGGAAATACGCTCCCGCTTGCCGGTAGACACATTGAGAACCGTTTCGCCGGCTTTCAAAGTTCCGGAATAGACACGGAAGAAACAAAGACGACCTACAAAAGGGTCGGTGGCAATCTTGAATGCCAAGGCGCAGAAAGGCTCCTTGGGGTCAGCCTTGCGGATCTCTTCTTGTTCGGTCTTCGGATTGATGCCCTTCACGTGGTCAATGTCCAGCGGGCTGGGCAGGTAGTTGACGATGGCGTCAAGCAGCGGCTGCACGCCTTTGTTCTTGAACGAGGAGCCGCACAGCACGGGGCAAATGCGAAGGTCAAGCGTCGCCTTGCGTATCTGACCTATGAGATCGGCTTCGGTGATGCTGTCGGGGGCATCCAGGTACTTTTCAAACAAGGTATCGTCATCTTCAACAGCTTCTTCAATGAGACGGGTGCGGTAGTCCGCAACCATGTCCCTCATATCTTCTGGGATTTCGATTTCGTCGAACACAGAACCATTGTCCACTTCTTCCCATGCGTATGCCTTATTCCTAATCAGGTCAACCACACCGATGAAGTTGTCTTCGGCACCTATGGGCAACTGGACGGCGACCGGAGTAGCGTGGAGCCTCTCGCGGATTTGGTCCATCACCTTATAAAAATCGGCGCCTGCGCGATCCATCTTGTTGACGTAGCATATACGCGGGACGTTGTATTTGTTGGCTTGGTGCCACACGGTCTCTGACTGAGGCTCCACCCCACCGACGGCGCAGAAGATGGCGATGGCACCATCCAGCACGCGCAGTGAGCGTTCGACCTCCACGGTGAAATCGACGTGGCCGGGAGTGTCAATAATATTGATTTTATACTCCTCCTGGTTAAGACGCCAAAACACCGTTGTTGCAGCAGAAGTGATCGTGATGCCACGCTCTTGCTCCTGCACCATCCAATCCATGGTGGCGGCACCGTCGTGGACTTCACCTATTTTACGGCTACGGCCAGTATAATAGAGGATGCGCTCAGTCGTCGTCGTCTTACCGGCATCGATGTGCGCCATGATGCCGATATTGCGCGTGAGGCTGAGAGGATTCATCATATTTTCCTGTCCGTTTTGCATACTTTTTGATCTCTTCTGATTAGAATCTGAAATGCGAGAACGCCTTGTTGGCGTCTGCCATTCTATGGATTTCTTCTTTTCTCTTGAATGCAGAACCTTCTTCCTTGTAAGCTGCCATGATTTCCGAAGCGAGCTTCAGGGCCATCGATTTCTCGTGACGTTTGCGGGCATAGCCTATCAGGTTCTTCATACCGATGCTCTGCTTGCGGGCAGGACGGATTTCTGAAGGAATCTGGAAGGTTGCTCCACCAATACGACGGCTTCTTACTTCCACTTGGGGGGTAACGTTGGCCAAGGCCTTCTTCCACACCTCAACTGGATTTTCGCTGAGCTTACTTTCAACGATGTCCATTGCTTCGTAGAAAATCTGATAAGCCAAATTCTTCTTGCCCTCCAGCATGATGTTGTTCACGAACTTCGTAACCTGAACATCACCGTATTTCGGATCGGGAAGGATAATTCTTTTCTTTGGTTTAGCTTTTCTCATGTCTTTAAAGTCTTTCTGTTTTGACTAATCGTTATTTCTTTGCGGCTGTCTGTTTGGGCCGTTTCGCACCATACTTCGACCTGCGTTGGCGGCGGCCATCAACGCCCGAGGTGTCTAATGCACCACGGATAATGTGATAACGCACACCAGGCAAATCCTTGACACGACCTCCTCTGATCATGACGATAGAGTGTTCCTGCAGGTTATGACCCTCACCGGGAATGTAGGCGTTGACCTCCTTTTGGTTGGTCAGACGAACCCTGGCAACCTTACGCATTGCTGAGTTAGGCTTCTTGGGGGTCGTCGTGTAAACACGCACGCACACTCCACGACGTTGTGGGCTGGCATCCAATGCAGGCGACTTGCTCTGGTAGACCAATTTCTTGCGCCCTTTGCGCACTAATTGTTGAATAGTCGGCATTTTTAATTCGTTAGGTTAATTTGTTATTTATTTAATCCGTTGATTAGGAATTATTTACTAACTCAAACCAAACTGGATGAGGGCAGCACTTTCCGAGATGTAGTCAAGGGAACACGCCAAGCCATGTACGGCTTAGAAGTCTATAAACCCACTCCGTGACATTTTTTAC
>JBGYWU010000052.1:0-9575 GCA_041842265.1 Candidatus Limimorpha sp.
TGGTTGAGTTCCTGAATGTGTTGGCCACCTCCGGGATGGTGAGGTCATACTTGAAGAACGCTTGTGCGGCTATGCGTTGGCTGAAATTGTAGTCGGCGGTGAGATAAAAGTTGATTTTATTTTGCCCGGCCGATACTTGGTTGTTGTTCTCGTCGATACGGCGTAAGATGGTGATGTCTCTTCTTAGGCCGATGTCGAGTTTCAGCACCAGGTCGTTTTTAATGGTCTGTGGTTTCCCGTTTCCGCCGATGGGCGTAACGTTGAAGGAAAGATCCTTAATGCGGTAACCGCCTCCGACGACGATTTCACGTCCGTTTACCTCGGTGAGCTGGTTGTTGGCAAAGCTCAGGGTCATTGTCCTCGACTTTTTGTATTGCAGGTTGAAGGTCATTGAATTTTGGAGACCGAGGTCAACGCCAACCAAAGGGGCAAACTGTTCGTTGAGTACGATCTGTGCCATGTCATACTTGGGTATGATGAGGTCGGAGTTCTCAAAGGTCTGGATGCTGTTGTTCTCGTCATAATAGACATTGCTCGCCCATGAGTTGATGGCATAGTTCGACTTGTAGCTGTTTGTGATGCTGACGGTCTTGAAGATTTTGCTGATGGACGGGATGTTGGTCAATCCATTGTAGGTGAGGGTCCAGTTGGGCAATGGGATTCTCGGGAAGGGGTTGAGGCTGATGGTGTTGGCGTCTTTGCCGGTGTAAGCGGCGATGAAGGAGTAGAGCAACACGTCCATTGAGCTGGAGCCATAGCCTTTCGGGAAGTAGTCGCCTGCAATGCTGTCAAAGGTGTATTCGTTTACCTGGTCAATCCATTGCGGATTGTTGCGGGCGAGGCGTTGGGCGATGATTTTTCGGTTCTCCATCAGGTTGTTGAACAGGCGCGATGAGGTGGAGTCTGAACTGACGAAGGCTGTACGAGCCATGAAATAACTTGTGCTGAAGCTGCCATTGTTGGTTGGGGTGAACACGTCGAAATGGTTGGTCATCTCGTTGTAGCGGAAATAGTGCTGCTGGTTTTCGGCATAGCTGCGGTTTCCGGTGAAGTCGATTTTGATTCCGGGCAAGGGCTCGGTATTGATGCGGTAGTTCATGGTCTCCGTCTTCCGTCGGATGTATGGGTTGCTGAGGATGGAGTCGGTGGTGAGCCAGCGTTTGGTTTCTTCCACGTCGATGCTGTTGAGTACGGCCTTGTCGAAGATGTTGGCGTCGCTGCCGAAGTTGCTGCCGAGCACAAATCCGAGTCCGGGCGACCACCCCAAGGCATTCATACCCAAATAGTCGGTCTTGGGCATGAAGCCGGGCAGCGATTGCCCGTTGTTGAGCGAATAGGTGCCCGACACTTTTTTGACGAGGGTGAGCACGCGCAATGTGTTGTCGAGGACGATTTTGCCGTAGTTTGTCTTTGGAGCAGTCTTGGTAGAATCGCCAGGTTGCGTTCCCCCTTCTTTTTCTAGACGGTTTTTCCTTTCCCTATCGTTGTCGTTGCGCCGCTGCGGAGAGTTCACCTGTTTCAGATATGGCACCTTGTTGTACAGTCTGGTGAAGTCGAGAGTGGTGTTGCCTTGGATATTGCTCGAGTTGTCGATGGTGTTGCCCAAGCGAGGCTGTATGGATTTCGCGGAGGCAGTCCAGTTGTAGGTGCCTTGGTAGTTCGCACTGGCGGTTATCCAGTTGAAGATCGGAATCTTGTTGATGGGCAAGGTGTAGTTTGCGTTGAAGTTTTGCGAATAGCGCGACACGCTTCCCAAGTTCTTCAATTCGTTCTTGATGGTGTCTTGCACTTTTTGCCACTTCTCGGGATCGGCATTGCGGTCGACGAAGCCGGCAGGCTCATAAATGTAGGCTTGGGCTTGCGCAGAGTAGTCGAAGGTTAAGGCTTTGGTGAGGTCGTATCGCACTTGATAGTTGCGTGTCCAGTCCCATTGTTTCGAGTAGGTAGGGATGATGTTGATGATGCCGCCACTTTTGTTGCGCATTTCTCTCTCCGAATAGTAACGGTACATCTCAGCGTTGAAGGTGATGGCCTTGGGCGCGTAGTAGAAGTTGATGTCTTTGAAGATTTGCATGGCGGGTTTCGATGCCCATTTGGCCTTGGCGAAGGGTTCAACGGGCTTGGGCGAGGCGGCGTAGTTGTAGCCCAAACCGCCACGGTAGGTCTTCACCATGTATGACTTGATGTCGGTGTTTTCCTGAAAAGTCTCGCTATAGGCGAAGGAGAGGTTGAAGTTCTCGATGTCGTAGAAGCGCACCATGGGCATGTTGCCTCGTCCACCGCCGAGGTTTCTGTTGGGGTCTCTCGGATTCTCTCTCTCGTTTTTGTCCTTCCCGCCTTCTTCTTCATTACGCTTCTTTGCGACACGCTCTTTCCTGACATTCATGAAATTGATGTTCTTCTGTCGTGTGTAGTCGTGGATGGTGGATGTGAAATCTGCCCGTTCTTCATCGCTGTTCATGGCGGCGAGGGCATCTTTCAGCTTGATATCAGGGTCGTAGGGGTTATAGAGTGGCGTGATCTTGTTTTGTCCGTAGTCGAAGTGCATCGGGATTTTGAGGCCGGTACTTTCAAAGAATTTGCCCAACTGTAGGTCGGTGGCTACATTGAAAGTGGAATGGGCCTCGAAGGTGTTGCTGGTGATGCGGCTGTCTAAGGCGCCAAATCCGGCCGAACTGTATGAGCCGCTTACGCTGACACGACCAAGGTCGGCGAGGGTGGCCTCCACACGGCCCGTGGCCGCGGTGCCGCCATTGCTGCTCAAGTCGGTGAGACGCAGCTCGTTGACCCATACCACCGCGCTTTTTGACAGGCCGTCGTCAATGTCGGTGAGGTTCTGGCGTTTCGGGTTGCGTATTCCTATCATCATGGCTTCCACGTTACTGATGCTCGGGTTGCCAATCACTTTGATGGTATGGTAGTAGTCACGGTTGTCGACGGTTCCTTTCTTGGTCTTTTCTGAATAGATGTAGTTGAGGCGCACATTGCTGTTGGGTTGGTTCATGGCTTCGTTGCGCCGTTGCTTCACCTCGACAAGATCTTCCAGTCTGATGTCCAAATTGTTGATTTCAGGCCAGATGGCGTCTTCGTTGGTGTATGGTGTACCCCAAGGTGTTACTTTCAAAGGTACTTCATATTCGTAGTAGTTCTCAGTGAAGTCGGAGCCGATACGCATGAAGACGGTGAGGTCTTGATCATCGAGCGGAGAGCCTTCGTTGGCGGCTTCTGCGTGGACGAACATCTTCAAGTATTTGTATTGTCGCAGGTCGAAATCGGCGGTCTTGTAGATGGCCCGTCCGTCGCCGTCCACAAGGTTCTGGACGGTGATTTGCAGTGACTGCTCATTGATTCGGGTGGCCTGTGTCATACCGATGACCCGCTCTTGTTGGATGCCTGGTGGGATGACGTAGGGTATGGGTTGACGGCGGCTGTTTTCGTCGACACTGACGGCCGAGATGTCGAATGTGGTCTCGTTGGTGATGTCGTTGGGCTCATATTCTCCAGGGGCTTGGATGCTCTGCGAGTAGGTCCGCCATTCGCCTTTCACGAGGTCGAGGGTGGCGAAACGCAATACGATGGGCTTTTGGAAATCGGTCAGGAACATACGCATGAAGCGGATGCTTGAGTAGTCGTCTATGCGGCCGATCACCTTGTCGGGTTGCCTGACGGGGATACGGAACTGATACCATGTGACGCCGCCAATTTGTCCGTTGGGCAGCGATACGCCGCCGGAGTGGAAGATGTCGGCGATGTGGTTCTGTCCGACGACCATCTTGGCGGGGTTGAGGTCGATTTCATATTGGTAATAACGCTCTGACTCGCTCAGGGTGTTGTCGCCGTTGATGTCTTCGGCGTTGGGCAGGGAGGAGTTGCTGCTCATGTATCCTTCGGTCTGTTGGATGTCGGCTGGTGAGTTGCCGTCGGGGCCGTTGAACTGCTTGTAGCGTGCCAAAATGCTTCTGTGGACTTCGTCGTCAGGCGAGTCCCATCCGTTGGAGCGGAAATAGTGGTAGTTGTCGGCCGATGGGTCGTTGAATGCTTGCGTGTAGGCTTCCGATCCTTCGCCAAAACGTTCTCTGATGATGCTCAGGTAAGTGTCTTCGAAGAAACTGCGTTCATCTAAGTCGCGCAAGCCATCATAACCCACATCTTGATATTGGCGGGCTTCCGACGAGTTGTTGAAAGTGCCTACAAGGTCTTGCATTGTGGGCACACGGCCCCAAATGGTGGTGTCGACATTCTCGACACGCTCGGTGGGAGGGAGGCCGTTTTCGTAGAATTTGCGACCATCACGGAGGATGTCTTCCGAGATGTCGCCCAGGTTGAAGTAGAGTTTGCCGGGGTTGTTGGCAAATTCTTCATCGGCGAAGGGATCCATCATCCAGAATTCGATGTATTCAATGTTGGTGGCTTCAAAGTCAATCGACTCCATTCGCCGCATGATGCCGCCCCAACGGCTCTGCGGGTCGTTGAGCTTGCCTTCTTCGTTGATACCTGCCGAATATGGTGTCGGGTCAATGTCATAGTTGTATGGGCCACGCTCTTCTGGATAGTAAGCTAAGTTGAGCACGGAGATGTTGGTCTGCGTGCCGGTTTCAATGTCTTTGTTGGGAAAGAGCTCGGTCTGAAGCACTTGACGGACTGAGTTCTTCGAAAGCTCTTCGTTGTCGACATTTTTCGGTCGGTAATTGTTGTTGCGGTCGTAGAATACCGAGTTGTCGATGACGTACCATGACAGTTTTGCACGGTTTTTGCCGTAGTTGAGGCCTGTGTTGGGTGCCCCTTCGGGGAATATGTCGGCTTGGTTCTGTGGCGTGCTGGCCATAAACCACAAGGAGGGCAGGCGCAGGTCGATGGTTGATTTTGCGCCCTCGAAGTCATCAATGTATGATGTGCCAGCTTCACTGGCCGACTTGGAGATTCCGGGGATGAAACGGGCAAACTCGCCATCCACATTGATGCGCGAGGTTGCCTTGGTGCTGATTCCTGGCAGGGCGTTGACGAAGCTTGTCAGCCAACGGGCTTCGGTGTGGTAGCTGAGGTCGGCCCCATAGATGGTGTTGGCGATGGCTTCCTCGCCATAGTTGATTTTCTGGGTGTATGACTTCTCTCCCAAATAGAGGATGGTGGCTCCCGCATGGAAGTCTTTGTTGAACTCATGCTCGACGCGGGCGCCTAAGAAGGTCTTTCGGATGGCGCTGAAGCCAGAGTTCGATTCCAACGAAATATTGATGGGCGTGCCTGAATTGAGGATGCCTTCGTTGAGGATGGTTACGCGGCCTAAGGTGTAGTCAACGGTATAGTCTACATTTTCGACGAGTTGCATGCCGCCGGCGGTTACGGTTACCGAGCCTCGGGCCACATTCATGGCATTGAGGCTGATTTCGCTGCCCGACTGCGACGAATAATATCCCTTCAGGCTGAACTTGTTCTTCTCCGAATACTGTTCGGCGGAGGTTTTTGTCATCGTATACAGTGAGTCGAAGGCGTATTTTTCGGCCAAAGTCTGTTCATTGGGGAACACTTTGTCGTGGATATGTTTGCCGAAAGGCTCCAGCACAGGGAAAAAGATTCGTCCGTTCGATGCGTTGATGGTGCCGCCTTGTGTGGCTGCATTGTCCAAGAAGTCGAACACGCCGTCACCGCCCGCAATGGGGTTGTTCTGCGTGGTCAGGTTGTCCAATCCCATCAGGTTGAGCAGCGACACACCTTTCACCGGGCCTTCGGTGAAATAGCCGTATGGTGTGCTGTTCGAATTGCCGTTGTAGAAGATGTTCAGCATGAAGTCGGTCGACCCCACCTGATAGGCTCTGATGTTGTAGACGTTCTTCATCATCAGGTTCCAGATGGGCATCTTGGTGTTTACCGTAGTGCCTTTCAACAGTTTGGTCACCAATACCTTAGGTGTGTTGATGCCTTGATCGGAAAACTCACCCACTTGGTAGACTTCGTCAGAACCAACGATGGTGTATTGGTAGGCAACGGCCAAAGTTTGGTTGGCATTGAGGCTGACATTCAACGAGATGAAGCCCAATTTCGAGTTGAGAGAGAATTCTGTGTTGCTCAAGCGGCGGGCATTCTCCACTTTCTCGAAGTCGCGGCCTGAGACCATGTAACCCGACCGTCAGATGCGCATGGGGTCGTTGCTCATGTAGTTGGTCACTGAGCTGATGCTTCGGATTTGTGTTGTGTCCATGCGGGTGAGCAGGTTGTTGGCCGTGTTGCGCGGAAACACCTTGCTGTTGGTGGGTTGGATTTCCGGGTTGTAGATGTGGTTGTCTTTGGCTTCTCCCAAATCGTTTAAAGCGAGGATGTTGCGCGTGTTTTGTGTGGAGGTGTTGGTGTTGGTTATCCACACTTCAATTTTGGTGATGTTGATACTTGAGGTAACGGTAGGCAGGGTGGAGAGGGCGGTTTCATATTGGTCGCGGAAGTATTGGCTGAGGAAGAAGTGGCGGTTTTCCTCGTAGTCCAAGCAGCTGAGTTCAAACTCGTTGGTTTGTGCGCCGCCCTGCACGGTGATGTTCTGTGACTCACTTTCCTGGTAGGAGACGATGGACGACACGGTAGTGTTGCCGAATTTCAGTTTCGACTTCACGCCGAACAGCTGTTGCGTACCGGTGATGAGGGTGCTGTTGAGCGGGAAACTGACATTGCCAGCTTCCAAAAGTTGGATGATTTCGTCTTCCTTGCCTTGGTATTTCAGGGCCAGCTTGTCCTGATAGCTGAAGGTCGCCTTGGTGTTCTTGTTGATGTTGAAGTTGATCTTGTCGCCGATTTTGGCTATCACATTGAGTTGGATGTCCTGATCAAAGATGAAATCGTTGTGGCGTTTGCGCCGATCGGTCATCGAAGGGTCGTCGCGGAAGCTGTGCTTGAAGCCGAAGGTGAGGTCGACCGAGCCTTGGGGGCGGATGTCGATGGTGTTGCTGCCGAAGATGGTCTCAAAGGCCTTGCCGCCGATATAAAGCGGAGGGATGATGGAGCTGCCGCTGGTAGTCGAGCGGGAATTTTGGCTGCGGCGCTCTTTCCAATATTGCTGTATGCCTTTGCGGTTCTGATACTCAAAGTATTCGCTTTGCGTGAGGGTGGCAGGTGTGTCGTAGTAAAACTGGCCTATACGGCGCTTGAAGGTGTATTGTCCCGTCACGGGATCGTAGATGATTTCGGTTTCGAAGTTGTCGGGATCATTGAGATAGAGCGGCGACCGGTTGTTGAGGTCCTGCATGGGATCGCCCGTGCTGACGGGGATGGGATAGATGACCTTTGTAGAGTCGGGCTCTACGGCGTAGGGGTTGGGATAGAAGATGTCATAAACGCCAGCCGAGGCCGTTCGGGCGAAGAAAAACGCAAGCAGCATCGGGAATAGCGTAAGTAAGATATGTCGTCTCATTGTGTTTTCAAATGCAGGTTTATAGTATTTTAAGTGCTTCTTTGACCAATGTCTCAACGGTGGAATCGGGCATTTGTTTCAGCAGGCGGTCGATGGCTTTGTCGACAGCGGCCTTGCTGAAGCCCAATATCATTAATGCTGATAACGCTTCGGCTTTGATAGTATTGTTTTGGCCGGCGAAAATTTCCGTCGCGAAATCGTTTTTCTTGAGTTTGTCTTTCAAGTCGATGATGATGCGCTGTGCGGTTTTGGCACCAATGCCTTTCACGGCTTGGATGGTCTTCGCGTCATCGTTGGCGATGGCATTGCTCAATTCGTTGACCGTAAGTGAACTGAGTATGAGCCGCGCCGTGTTGCAGCCCACACCCGACACGCTGATGAGCATTTCGAAGAGATCGCGTTCTTTTGTGCTGAAAAATCCGAAAAGGTTGTGCGCGTCATCGAGAATCTGCTCATGGGTGTAGAGGCGTACCTCGTCTTTCTCGCCGATGGCTGTGAAAGTGTTGAGCGTGATGTTGATGAAATAGCCTATTCCTTGGTTGTCGAGGACAATGTAGGTAGGCGACTTTTCGGCTATTTTACCGGTGATGAAGGCATACATTGGAGCGCAATTTGGAATAAACTGCAAAGATAGGGAAAAAGGAGAAAAGGAACACGGATTGTCCCGGGGTTTTTTGCGGAAAAAGCGTCCGCGTAATCCGAGAAATCCGTGTTCAGAAATAACCAGGTTGTGTTCTGCTTGATTGTAGTTAGTATGGCAAGCCTCCCGTCCAAGTGATTTGCTTGGTGAAGGTAGGCGTGTCGGAGTCTTCGTAATACTCAATGGTAGCGGAACCGTCCTTGCTTTCGTTGAGGAGGCGGACGAGCATCGAGACGAGGCCGTTTTGGCGTTGTGCCTTGATGGTGAATCCCTCCGTCGTGTGCTCGGTAACCATCCAGCCGTTGATGAGACTTGTGTCAAGTCGCACATTGCCAGTAACTTTCACCTTAAGGCTCTTTCCTATTGGCGTGATGGCGGCTATGACGTAGACTTTTGACCCGTCGAATTGGGTTACGTCTTTCACAAGGATGTTGGGCACTTCGCCGCCAGGACCTAGTTCTGATGCCGGACTGGCTTCAGCGGGATAGATGAATTCGGCTACCGATTCTTGGTGTGCGGCTTGGAACAGTGAGATGTACGACTCGAAGTCGGGGATTTCCACATTAAGGCCGAGTCCGGAATAGTAGTTCTGGATGTGGCGCCCGATATACATTTGGTCTTGCATCGAGATGTTGTAGAGCAAGGTGTCAACCAAGGCCTCATTGTTGATGGCGCCGTTGTCAGCGAAGTCGGTGGAGAGGTTGGTCATGAGCCAAGTCAGTTCGGCAGGGAAGGTAGGTATTGCCTCTAGGAAGAGGTGTGGCCTTTGAAGGATGACTGAGAAGGCGAGCAGCATGGCGTTGAAGTCGCCTCCGGAAGCGATTGACATTTGCTCAAAGCCTTGGCTGAAATGATTGGTCACACCGAGAAAGTCTTGGAATTCGCCTTCGGCCTGTCGTTTGGCATCGGCAAAACTCATGCTTTTGGCAACGAGATTTTCGATACGGGCCTTGGTGATATGGGTCAGCACGTTGATGTTGACCGTCTCCGCATCGGTCAGATTGGCGATGGCTTGCAAGGTGATTTGTGCTGTCGATAGTCGACCGATTACCTCATTGTAGTAGAAACCATTGCCGGAGAGCAGGGCCAAGCTTGACCCCATCTCAATGTTGCTGAGGCTGAAAGAGCCGTCGTCGGAGGTGATGGAGGTGGTGAACGACTTACCGGTCTGTCCGAGGTTTTCGTTGAGTTCGTTGATGGTGATTGTGGCGCCGGTTACAAAGGGGGCCTTTCTGCACCTTGCCGGAGAAAGAGAAGATGCCGCCGGTATTCTCTTTAGTGCAAGAGGTGCCGGCCAACATTCCGATGAGTGTAAGACTCAAAGCTAAGATTTTTGTTTTCATATTATATTATTGCGTTTTGAGAAGCTGTTTAAAAATGGATAGAAAAGAATTGTATAGATGACAAAAATAGTTACATAAATAATTGATAATCAGTAGGTTGATTGGATATTATTTCGTATCTTTGTGGTTTCCAATCATTTAGACATGAAAAAGGAATACCCAACTAACCTTACCGATAATCAGTGGCAAATATTGCAAA
>JBGYWU010000053.1:0-3890 GCA_041842265.1 Candidatus Limimorpha sp.
CGAGAGTGTACAGATAATGCCAAACTAACGAGAAATCATTTAAAAACAAATAATCACATTATTAATTAAAAAAATCAAAACGTTATGGCAAAAAAAGAACTTGGTAAATTCCAGAAATTCCTGGCATCAAAAAAGTATAAGACCTTCATGGGCTATCTCTATGGTTGGGGTGCCGCAGTGGTCATGGTTGGCGCATATTTCAAATTGACCCATATCCAAGGTGCTGACTTCATGTTGGCTCTCGGCCTGGGTATCGAAGCAGTTATCTTCTTCATGTCTGCTTTCGAGCCGCAACACATTGAGTATGCATGGGATAATGTTTTTGTTGAATTCCAAGACGATTGGGATGGAAAAACCCGCACCCAGTTTGCCACAACAGGTGGTGGTGCAGCTGGTAAGCCAATTTCCACAGATGCTGAAGAGGCCATGTTAAGCAAGATGTTTGAAAAGATGAACGTCAGCGAAGACACCTTCAAGAAACTGGGAAGAGGTATTGACAGATTGGCCGAAAACGCTGGCCAAATGGCCGACATTTCCAATGCTATGGCTGCCACCACCAACTATGCCAACGCCATGGACCGTGCCACGAAGTCCATCGCCGACTTCTCGAATGCATACGTCCAAACCAACCAGAAGCTGTCTGATTCTTTGGGCAAGCTCGATTTCAGCGCTCTTGATGCCAATACCATCAGGAAGGTGGCCACCAGCATGCAGTCGCTTAATTCCATCTATGAGCTGCAACTGCAAGGTGCCGAGCAGACTTCTGCCGCCAGCAAGGCATTGACCGAAACAATGAACAAGTACATGGATAACCTCAACGCTTCATCACAGAACGCCAGCCAACTCAACCAGCAGTTGACCCAATTGTCGCAGCGCCTCACCGCTCTGAACGGTGTCTATGGTGGAATGTTGTCCGCAATGAACATCAAGGCATAATTCTACTCAAACCTAATTGTTTAATATAAAATAGGAGTAAGAATATGTCAGGCGCAAAAGAAACCCCAAGACAGAAAATGATCGGTATGATGTATCTGGTCTACACTGCCTTGTTAGCCATGAACGTCTCGAAAGACATCTTGGATGCTTTCGACACAGTGAACAGTGGTGTTCAAACTACCAATATTACACTTTCACAACAAATCAATCAGAAATATGCGGCTTTCGAAGAGCAATACGGTCTTGACAAGGAAAAAGTCGGCCCCTATTGGGAACAGGCCCAGGCACTTCGCAAGGAAGCCAAAGAACTTATCGAATACACCGAAGCCTTGAAGTGGGATATGGTGAAGAAGATAGAGAAAAAAGACGCCAACTCCGCTTTGGCTGACGGTTTGTTGAAATCTGCTGATACCATCCGTTACGGACGTAAGATTTATGACATCAACACCGCAAAGGTGAAGTCGAGAGACAACTATAATCGTCCTACCGAATATATGATGGGCAACCCCCAAGGCCCAGGCAATGGTGGCAAGGCATACGAACTTTCTGACAGAATCCGCAAGTTCCGTCGCGAAGTCGTGAAAACCATGGGCCCTGAGCACATGCACGAAATAGGTCTGATTACCGACAGTGTCTTTGGATCGAAGGAGTATGTCATGGAACAAACAGGCTACTCCGAAAACCAGTTGAAGAAACTTCCTTTTGAGGGCGATTACTACGGTGCCAAGATAAGCTATTATCCCGGTATGACTGACCCTGTGCAAGACAGTTGGGAATATCGCAACTTCCATCACACAGTGCTGGTTGCCGACATCACCTTGTTTAACAAGATCATCTCCGAAGCCCAGACCGCAGAATTGAACGCTGTTACCCTGTTGATGCAGAACATCCATGCTTCCGACTATACCTTCGATGAAATCGGAGCCAAGGTGTTTGCTGAGAGTGCCTATCTTCTTTCCGGTCAGACCTATCGTGCCCAAGCCATGGTAACCGCATGGAAGAACTCTCAAACCACAGCCAGGGTTCAACTTGACGGTGGCCCCGAGAGAACCTATACCAGCGACGACCAAGGTGTGATCAATCTCGACTTCAATGTCGGCGTGGGTTCCCACACGTATACGGGCGTTATTGAGATGCGCAATCCTACTACAAACGAGATGGAAGAACACCGTTTCACCAACAGCTTCAACGT
This sequence comes from Candidatus Limimorpha sp., assembly GCA_041842265.1. GTDB lineage: Bacteria > Bacteroidota > Bacteroidia > Bacteroidales > F082 > Limimorpha. The sequence goes on from JBGYWU010000053.1 coordinate 2,129, forward strand.
GATTCCACCTGCGGTGAGCGTATCTGCCACCAAGATGAACGTGGTGTATGCCGGTATCGACAATCCGATTGCTGTAGGCGGCGGTGTCGGTGGCGAGATTAACGCTACGGCTTCGGGAGCCAATTTGACCAGAACGGGTAACGGCACTTACAACTTACGTGTTGTAGGCAACCCCAGCGAGGTGGTGGTCAATGTTACTTCGCAAGGTTCAAATCTTGGCAGCATGAAGTTCCGTGTGAAGGACCTGCCTAAACCTACTGCCATTATCCGTAACGTTCAGAACGGTCTGGTGTCAAAGAGCGCACTGCTGGCAGCCAACCGCGTAGAAGCCGAGATGAAGGACTTCGACTTTGATGGTGTACATTACGATGTGGTCGGCTATACCCTGAGATACAAGACCAAGGCCGGCACCACCAAGGAAGCCAAGGCCTCCAGCGGCAGTTTTACCGATGAAATGAAGAATGTGTTCAATACGGCCAATGTCGGCGATGTATTCGTTTTCACAGCCATCCAGGTGCGCGGTAACGACGGCAAAGTCAAAACCCTCGACACACCCATCGGTGTTGAAATCAAGTAATGAACAATAAAATATCCATACAATGAAAAAGACACTTGTTTCCATGTTGGCCCTTGCGGTGCTCTTCGGCAGTCTGAGCTTGAATGCCCAGACGACTGACATCAAGCCACCGAAGAACAGCATCGTCTCCGGTCAGCAGCAAATCATGAACGAAAAGGCTCCCTCGCCACTTCCCGCCATCGATGAGTCAAACATCATGTGGAAGAAGACGGTAATCAGGGAAATCGATTTCCGTCAGAAAATCAATCAAGTGTTTTACTACCCAATCAATCCGACCGAGGACTGGAGGAACTTCATCACGGTGATTTATGATGGCATCAACAGCGGTGACATCACGCCTTACCGTGTGGAGAACAACATCGACGACATGGTGACTCCCCTGACTCGCGACGACTTTGAAAAAGAAAACACGAAGATAGGCGATCCTCCTGTTATCTGGAAAGATGGCGAGGAGGTGCCGAATGAGATTGCATTTAAGGATCGTATGCTCAACGTGACCCGCCTGAGAATCAAGGAAGATTGGTATTTCGACAAGAAACTCTCGCAGTTCCTCGTCCGCATCATCGCCTTGGGCCCCATCGTCGTTGACGATGACGGAGGCCTCTCACAAGTGTGCTGGATTCCTTACGAAGACTCACGCGATGTGCTGTCCAAGGCTTTTGCCTTCAACCGCAACAACTCGGCCCAGCGACGCACCTACGATGAAGTGCTGCAGAAGCGCATCTTCGACAGCTATATCATCAAGGAAGAGAACGTTTATGACCGTTACATCAACTCCTATGCTTTCAATATTGACGCCCTCTATGAATCGGAGCGTGTCAAGAATGAAATGCTCAACTTCGAGCAGAGCCTTTGGGAGTATTGATTTTTGCTTATGACAATGTAATAGGACATCCGCGAGGATGTCCTTTTTTAGTGCCACTGCGCCCCATGTCAAACAAAAAGAGCAGCTGAAACTTCAGCTGCTCTTTCGTCGGAGTGGCCCGACTCGAACGGGCGACCGCTTGCACCCCATGCAAGAATGCTAGCCAACTGCACCACACCCCGATCGCATTTAACTGCGATGCGATCTTTCGCATTTGCGGCTGCAAAGATACGAAGGTTTTTCAAATAATAGCTCATTTTTCGGAAAAAAAAGTTACCTTTGCCGAAAATAACACCTAACTAATAACTCCAAACTTCTAA
>JBGYWU010000054.1:0-16887 GCA_041842265.1 Candidatus Limimorpha sp.
CGATCTGGACGGCAACGTGCTGTGGAGCAAGTGCTACGGAGGCACAAAAGAAGAAACGATTGTCAAAGTCTTTGAGAATGAAGACGGCGGTTTTACCGTTTTTGGAGAAACCATGTCGTTGGACGGCGATTCCCAAAGCGCCAACAACCTGAAGCCGGCCTACAATCTTGAAATAGGCAACAAGCTGTGGGTTTTCCGCACCGACAGCAACGGCAACCTGCTTTGGGAAAGAGCCATAGGCACACAAACGGAAGCGCATGAATATCTTGCAGATGTTATCAAGCACAATGACAGAGAATATACAATGCTCGCAGAATCAGGCTGCTCAAATGGTGAAATAGAAATGCCTTGTGGCGACTACAACTGTACTAACGATACTGCTTATTTGTTGCACTCCTATAATAACTATTGGGTGCTTCATGTCACTGACACGGTGGATTACAGCACCATCCAAGTGGCGGAACGGCCACAGCCACAGGGAGAAACAGTACGGGTTTATCCCAATCCGGGCAACGGCGCGGTTAGGATTGTGTTGCCCCAAGAGGCTATGGTTCTTGAGGCGCGGGTGTACAACGCCCTTGGACAGTTGGTGAAAGCAGTGCAAAACACCAATGAAATCAGCGTTTCGGGATTGCCTGAGGGGATTTACCTGCTGCGCATCACGGACGAGAACAAGAAAGTCCATGTGGCCCGCATGTCGGTGGGCAGATAAACATGCCCTTGCCATAGGGCCGGTATTTAGCTTGTGTTTTTATAAAACAACGATATTCAAAAAATAAACCTAATAAAATTAAACATTATGAACAGGCAAAACAAATCAACAGGAAAAATGAAAAAGCCAAGCAGGGCTATTCTCCCCCTGACAGCACTTTTCATCATCGGATTCCTCTCCTTGGAAGGATGCGACAAGAAAGAGGCCACGCAGCCCAAGGTTTCCGGCTTCTCCGTTTCGGGATGTCTGGATCAGTTGCGTGACGGAGAATGGGGCGATACGATTTATGTGGCGGCTATCGATGACACGAAGCTGAGAATCAGCACCACCAACACTTGTTTGGTTTGCTGCGAGCAAAATTTCTGGCACGAAATCGAAGTACAGGAACAAAACATCACTGTAACCGTTTTGGATGACGGATCGGACTGTGACTGTGTTTGCCGGCGTAGTTTGGAGATCATTCTCGACAATTTGGAACTCGGGCAGACCTACACGATCAGTCTCAAGAGAGGAGACTATGACTATTTCCGGTTTGAGGTCACTTTCGAGCCGGACACGGAGCTGATGTTTGTCGTTTGACTATGTAGTTTACGGATTAATAATATTACGCTGCACAACTCGTTATTGGGATGTTGATACATCAGAGATGAAAGTGACACGAATAGAATTGGACGAGGCACAGCGTGCCGAACTTGAGAACGGATACCGCAAGGGCGAGAAACACTGTTTCAGGATGCGTTGCCTTGCCGTACTGTTGAAAACGGAAGGATTTTCCTCATCCAAGGTTGGTGTTTGGCGGAGTGAGAAAAACCGCAAGTCCAAGTCTTCCCCGTGCCGCAGCGGAACAAGGTTGCGGCATGGGGTTTTTTGTGCCAAAGTGTCCTTTATTTATCCGTGATTCTTGCCGAAACGACGCCGCTCAAATGGATAAAAAGGAAAAAATAGAGGTGTTATCCCCATTTGTCGGGATGTATTAAGCGAAAAATCCCTATAAACGGGGGTTGCTGCATATGGAAAAATTATATACTTTTGCCACAAAATTCATAGCATATTTAGTCGTCCCTTAAAAAAATATCTAATTGTAAATCAGTAAAATAAATGCAAAAACATTTGGTAGATTCCGCAAGATTTCGTATATTTGCAGCCTAAAACCTTGCAGAAAAATGTATAAAAAATCCATTGCCACCCATCAGCGTTCCATGTTTTTTGATTTTGCGGACCAGCTCAATCCTAAAAATCCATTGTACCAACTTGCCAACAAAATACACTGGGATGTTTTTGAGGAGGAGTTCAAGAGATTGTATTGCGAGGACAACGGCGCTCCGTGCAAGCCCATCCGCCTGATGAAGGGGCTGTTGATATTGAAACACTTGCGCAATCTTTCCGATGAGAGCGTTGTGGCCCAGTGGGAGGAGAACGTGTATTACCAATATTTCTGCGGGGGCGAGGAGTTGAGGGTCGGCCAGCCCTGCACCCCCTCGGAACTGACGCACTTTCGTAACCGCATCGGCGAGGGCGGGGTGGAGCTGATTCTGAAGGAAAGCATCTCCGTGAACGAGGAGTATCGGAACAAGAACGACAGGAACAAGCCCGCATTCATAGATTCCACGGTGCAGGAGAAGAACACAACCTATCCCACGGATGCCAAGCTGACGAAAAAGATTATCAAGAAATGCACCGCCCTGTCCTCAAGTCTCGGTCTGCCGATGCGTCAGAGCTACAAGCGGACGCTGAAAGCCCTGTCCAGGGACCAGCGTTTCCGAAACCATCCCGAGAACGGGAAAAAGGCTCTTCGGGCGGACAAAAAGGCAAAGACCATAGCGGGCCGCCTGGTCCGGGAGCTGGAACGCAACCTGGAAAAAACCGGTCGGCTGGAGCAATATGCTGACCGGATTGCGTTGTACAAAAGGGTGTTGGCACGGAAGCGGGAAGACAAGGACAAGATTTATTCGCTTCACGAGCCGGAGGTCTGCTGCATCAGCAAGGGCAAGGAGCACAAGAAGTACGAGTTCGGCAACAAAGCCTCCATCATCAGGACATGGGACGGGGTCATCATCGGGGCATGTTCATTCAGGGACGAGTACGACGGCCATACTATCGACAAGTCGTTGGAACAGTCCGAACGCCTCACGGGCCGGCGGCTGAAGGCCCTCGCAGGCGATAGGGGATACAGGGGACGGAAAAGGTCCGGTGAAACAAGAATCCTGATACCCGACACCCCGAAAGCGGCGGACAGCCGGTACGAGAGAAAGAAGAAGCACGACTTGTTCTGCAAGCGTGCGGGCATCGAACCGGTAATCGGGCATGTGAAGATGGATCACAGGATGGGACGCAACTTTTATAAGGGGTTGCGAGGAGATGCCATTAACATAATGCTCGCCGCGGCTGCGAAAAACTTCAAAAGGGTGATGAACATCCTTTTTTGCCTCTTTTTTTTGCTGCTCTATGGAAAAGAAACCGAATGGATGAGATATTCCCTGCCGATTCTGACAGGAACCTCACACAGAAATGGAAATGCCAAAAGTGGTTTTTAAGGGTTGACTACATAAATTTGACCTAAGCAATTAGAACATCATCAATTGATTATGTCAGGCTTGCGTTGCAATAACTCTCTCCGCATCAACTGATAATTGCAGCTCGGGCAGATTCACCACCCAACCCAAACAATGATCAATTATAGAGGGCGGCCATTTTGTGGCCGCCCTCCGTTGGTTTCTTATCATTTGACATTAGGATGTCATAGGCTCATGCTTATGACGAAAGGTTTTTCGAATTTGCCCATAATGCCATCAGTTACGAACGGCACAATTTGCCGAATACACACTTCCTTGTTTTTCACATAAGCCTTGAAGGAGACCTCACCGTCAAGAGCATCACCAGGGATGAGAAGTCTCAAATTGCCTTCACTATCGGTGTTTCCCGTAGCACGGCACTCTCCGTTGACAAAGGCCGCTATTTCCACATTGCCCAAGGCTTGCTTGCGGTCAATGAAACGACCGAACAAGAACATGTTGGACGGATAGGTTCCCGCATCGACAGGCTTAAAGTGCCCGCTTTTACTTCTGGAGGCCATCATGACAAAGCCACCTTTACCATTCGAGGCATAGGAGGGAGGATAGACGAATGTCTTTGTTTGGGTAGCATTGGAATAATACTTGTATCCCGAGCCAGGTTTCATTATCTTCAGCGAGCCCATCCAAGCTTTGATGCTTGCCTCATACACGGCATAATCATTCATACATTGTACCATGTCACCATCATTCGGGTTGAGGCCGGCAAAGGCTTCATCGATGCTCATGGAGAAAGCAGGTGTGTATCCGATAGCATTCCATCCGGGATTGATCTTGATTGGAAAAACCTGCGTATTGATTGCAGTTCCCGACACAGTCATAACAAATGGAACCCTTGCGTAAATCAAATACATGTCCGTATTGTTCAGATCCAGCAAGTCGCCTGTCCAAGTCCCTTGTGCATCCACATAATCATAGCTTGATAAAGGACCTCTGATTTTTGTCAATCTGCTGAAATGGTTGGAAAACACGCTCTCTGTCGTCATGTCATCGGGTTTCACATAGAGCGAGACCCAGTTCCATCCTTTATTGAACTCCAAACGCTGTTCGATTCTATTGGAAGTGTTTAATATCAAAGGAGTTTTAGGCGTACCCATATTGTTTCCGGGATTGAATTGGAAACTGATGGGTTGTTTGTTGAAGGAGGCCTCCATCCCTTGATATACTTGTCCTGTTGAAGCATTCCACAGTTTGAACGTGATAGTCTTGTCTACATCCTTGTCATTTCCCATAATATTCATGAACACCAAATAAGCCTGGTATCCGGGGAAATACTGAGGTGAAGCCTTTCCAACGCACTTATCATCAATGAAGGCAGCCATAATGCTACTGTTGTCTTCCAGGGGAATTCCATTGATAAAGAGTTGCCCGGTAGCCGTCATCGAATGCTCATAATCATTGGGGTTGACAACCCATTCAGGTTGTTCGCCCGTCACCTTGAGCTGGACAGGAAGGGTTTTCTTGACGTTGTTCGAACCCGCCAAGGTCAACATTGTTTCGTATGCTCCGACATTAACCTCTTGAGGAACCTCAATGGTGAAATGTCTGGTAGCCAGTGGTGGCAAAACGCCTGATGCATCTGTCGTAGAGAGCCACGAAGGCATATTCTCAATGGTGTATTCCACAGTTTGGCTCCCTGCATTGACAATGGAGGCTTCGAAGAAGGCCCTCTTGCCTTGTGCGATGGTGAATTCAATCGGGTTGGACATCCAATTCAGTGCATTCTGGTTCACAAACGCTGTCCAGGCGACAACATCAGATGAATTGTTGTTCATGTCGTAGATTTCGCTGGCGGTGAAGTCCAAGGTGGCACCTTCGAGTTTATAATCGTCTTCCAACAGTTTGATGACAATCTTGCGGTTGGAGGCAGCTACATCGAAGGGAATGTTGGTAACGGGACGCACCTCTTTTACCGGAGCACCCTTGTTGTCCCATGTGGTCATATTACCAATGGTAAGTGCTGGTGACACAGCGTCAGCAAGGCTTTCATAAACCTCCCAAGTCTGGTCTCTCTTTTCCCATCTCTCGAAGGGGTAATAGGCAAGCAAACCCGCCTCAGTCCCTCGCAGCATGTTGTTTTTCTTGAGAAGGATGTTATCTTTGGGCAGTGCAGTGGCCCAGACACGCAATTCGTCGATATTACCATCGAAAAATCCTGAGTAGGAGAGATCCTCACATTTAGCCCCAAGGTAATAAAAGCCCTCAACTTTTCCGTTGAACAAACTGCTGCTGAAAGAAGCGGTCACAGTACCATCGATGATGGCCATCGTCTTCCCTGTACGTTTGACTGACAAGGCGAAATGATGCCATTGGCCGTCCATCATCTTGTAGGGCGACAGAGGCTGTTCCGTACCATTGACGGTCAGCACCATCTTCCCATCGTCAGCAAAGCCAATTTGGATGGTCTTGCCCACCGACAGTAAGGTAGAGGCTTTGACGTTGTTCGCCCTGAACCAGAACTCCCAAGTGAAGTCGTCGTAAACTCCGAAAGGATAAGTGGCAGACGGAACAGTTGCATAGGTATTCTTTCCATCGAAAGCCAACGATTTGCCGACTGGCGACAGATACCAGGGCGTGTTGATTATCAGATGGCGTGAACGCACCTTGTCTATGGCTATCGTCCCTTGTCCTTCCTCCATTTCCCACAGCCCATGCAGCCTTGGATCATCACTGGATTTTGTCAAGTTCTTGGAACTATTCATATCCCCCAATGTGCGGATGCCGGAATAAAAATGCAACCTTCCTACGGTTCCGTGGAACCCTTGGCTCGAGTCAGAATTGTTGCCCACCAGCAGTTTACCCTCGTTGGTCGCATTGGTGGCAAACGAGACTTTGTTCATCATAATCAAGGCCTTTTCGCCTTCAAATACAAAGAAGGAAACCGTCTTCTCGTCGCGGTTATACAACAAGCCCACATATTTCCAGACCTCAGAGGGGGTGATGGTTTCTTCTGAAATCCTTGTCTCGTTACCGATGGACACCACAGCGTGCCCAGCGTTGTCAAAGCATAGGGCAATACGGTTTTCCCCCGTCCCGTAGGCAAAAAGTGTCCCTTCTTGAAGTTCGGGCATCTGGCACCATGCCTCAATACTGAAGGAGCCGTCGGCGAAGATGGGAAGTTCCGTAAAAGCGATGCCCCTGCCGTCAAAGTGAAGACCAACGACAGGTTCCTGACGGACAGATTCATTCAAAATGCCCGTCACGGTGAAGTTGTTTTTCGAAACCATTCCCGTCTGAATATCCTCGTTATAGGTGAGGGAAATCTCGCCTCCGTGTTTCAATATTCCATCCATAGGCGAAGCATTGCCCAACAGCATGGGCTTTCGTACGTCTTTAACGACGGTGATTTCTTCGCTGGAGGAGGTTATCTCATTTACTCCATCCATGCTTACTGTCAGGGCACGGAAGACGTATCTGCCGTCGGCAGGTGTGTTTTCTTGGAAAACATAGTCATAAGAGAAGGAAGCAGGCAGTGTTGCCACGTTGTCAAACTCCTGAAGCGCAGTGATGGGCCAATCTTCGCCTTCGCGCTTCATCTGGAGCCGTATGGACTTGAAGTTCTTGAACGATTTGTCGTAGTTGGAAATGGTGAACGTGATTTTTCCGCCTTGGGTTTCCAAGGTATGGCGATTGACCAATTTCGAGCTGACCTCTAAAGTTACCGGACTTGACGAGGGCAGGAAGGAAACCGAGATGGTGGCTTCGGCATAGTCTTCAACATCGCACACCGAACCCAGCTTGATCTTTATGTTTTCGTAGTCGAGCACGTCCGAACTGCTTTGCCGCACCTTGAGAATCTTGGAGATTTCTTGTCCATAACTGATGAGAATCTTTCTCCCTGCCACCAACGGCTCTCCGTCGAGTTCAAGTATCAACCCATTGGGGTTGGTAGTAGCGTCAACATCTAGCCAATAGGTCACGTCCAAGTTGGCCTCGCTGTTGTTTTGCAGCAGCAGGGTGAAGGTGGCGTCGCGTCCTGAAGGGATGTTTTCGGCGGTGGCATGTTTGTAGACGTTGTCGCCTGATTTAATGAAAATATCGGCTTTTTCGATCTTGAAGGTGCCGTGGTTCAGCAAAACCGGGTTGCCACTTTCATCCTTGTAATACAGCGTGCTGTCGCCACTCTCCCAAGGGCATGATGTCTGTCCCGCCCTAAGTTGGAACGTGAAACCTGACAGGTTCACTGCCGACGCATCATCTTTGGCTATGTCTTGCATCACATCACTTAAGGGGCCGTAGACATCCACCGAAATGGCATCTTTGCCGGCAAAAAGGACGCTTTCGTCTTCTGCCAGCACATAGCCGAATGTCATGGTTTTGGTATCCGTATGATCATCATCGGCCCACCCCTGCTCGCGGCTGGCACTGGTAACCACGTGCCCTTCCAATCCGACACCAGAGAAGACGTATCCCGATTTGATGCCAAAAGATCCGCCAGCATTGAAGTATTGCTCATCCAAAACCACATGCTCATAAGTCACCTCCAATGCTTTTTCGAGGCCGGTGCCTGCATCGTAAGAGACGTTTTCGAATACCCTGTTCACGTTTTTCACATCCTTATACAACTTGTTTCCGGCCAGTCCTGCATACTTGGACCTATTGTCAAACAATTGCACTTTCGACCTCTCATTGTTTTCGATACATTTTTCCCAGTTCAAAATATAGGTGTTGTAGGATTGGACTTGGTCGACTTTTTCGTTCTCTTCCGCATCGGGATTGAAAAACACCACGTAGGTCAAAGGTTCGCCGAAGTGTTCGTCCGAGGCTGGCAGCAACGAGAAATATTTCGCCTTGCTGTCGCCAAAATATACGTTCACCGTATCCGTGGGGGCAGTGATGGGGATGAGCAATTGGTTTCGCAAGGCTTTGATATTGGGGATCTGGGTTTCGATAACATGCTGCTGGGTGAAAACGAAGCTGGTTTCAAACTCTTGGTTGGACGTAAGCACCTTCTTGGTGAACAAACGGTAATCACCTACAGGGATGCCGTCTCCCGTTTCGTCCATGCTGGCCGGATACAGCGCCAATTGCAGCATTTGCCCGAACACGATATTGGTGCTGTTTCCGATATACACATCCGCCATCGAACCGACGTAGTTGGGGTCGGCGCTGGTCGAAATCTGTTGGTTGAAGGTGGTCGTCGTGTTCTTTTCCCAATTGTCAACATACACAAGTTCCTCTTCGGCAGCGAGTTCAAAATCGGCGACAATATTGTGTTCGTTCTCGATGGCGAACCCAAAACCCGTCGAAGTGGTCAAGTCAGGACCCGCGTGTACCGTAAGCTCTTCAGTAAACGTGACCGTTTTCACATCGACGCGCATCTCGGATTTTGTGTACGACGACCCAGCGGCAATGTAGGCATAACTGTTCGACCCCGGTGGGTCGTGCAAAACGATATCCACATGGTCGGGACCTTTGGTGACAAAATTATTGCCGTCAGAAGGCATCTGTCCAAACAGAATACCTCTCTGCTCCCATATAAAGCTCCTCCCGTTTTTCTCAAGAGAGAATTTTGCCGACAACTGATGGTCGCCATAAATATTCGGAAAACCGACACGGAAATTGTACATCCCGCATCCTAATGAATCGAGTGTCAGCTCCGTGTTCGACTCTCCCGACAAGGTTGCCCGCCACTGTTGTGTGGTGGTATCGATATCCACACGCATCGAAGCCAAGGCGTTGTTAACGGTTATGGCTTGTCCCGGCAGAGGCACCGTGTCCGAAACCAGTTCGTCACCGTCCATGTTGTCATACACTTCAAAAGCCTTGACCTCCCAATGATACATCAGCTTTTTCTGCGTCAATACCGGCACGCCCAGCAAATAGTTGACGACTTTCGTCACACTGTCAACCGTGTAAAGCGGAATGCTTTCCAGAGTGCCGGTTGCCTGGTTGGCGTAAACGTAAAGACTGTCGCCGAAAGCGCCTCGTTTGGCACGCATGTCCCTGACCTGGATTATGGGGTCGTTATAGCGTGTGATCCTGACGCTGTCGTTATAGTCAAATGTGCTTGTGTTGCCTGCTGTGTCGGTATGTTTTGCAGTCTGCACCAAAAGGGGATTCGTGTTGAAAACCATTTTGGAATAGTTGAAGTCAATGGACGGGTCGCCCGGGCCGTCCTCAAACTCTTGGGTCTTTACGCCAATCAGGTTGTAAGGAATGGGAGGAAGAACGGCGAGGAACTCGCCTGTTTCCCCATTGGTCTCGATTTCGATGATGTTGCGTTCGTTGGCCGAGAAAGGCTTGAACCGCATCGTGCTGTTCTTGTTGCCTATGGTTGTAGTGCATATCGAGTCTTGCGTAGCCACAGTCAGCTTGTTGGTGGTGTTGACCGCTTGCAGCTGTACGATAGCCTTGCCAATGTTGGCTTTGCTGAGGCCGAAGCCGATAGGCAATTTCGCCTGGGAATCGCCGCCGACCACCTTACCAATCAACCGCACAGTGGTTTGATCGGTAAACCGAAGGTCGCTTATTTTTTCTTGGAAGTTGTATCGCACTCCCACTTTATTGGGATCTTTGGGGAACCTTCCATTGTCGGCAAAGATGTGCCCATTCCGTTTCACTTCTATGAAATGTTCGCCTATCGGCACATCGACGCAAAACTCTCCGTCGGCATTGGTCATGACGAGCGAGCCGTCCTTGTTAGCTGGCATTCCGTCAATATAAACCACCACGCTGTCAACAGGAAACTCCGAATTGGCGAACACAACCCTGCCAGAGACTGGGAACGAAGAGACATCTGAGAAATCGACGTTATTGAACACTCGCGAGTCGGGGCTGAAATAGAGGGGCCGCTTGTGGGGGTCAAATTCATGAATGCCCAGTTCAGGTGTAACGGTGTAAGTAGTTCCGTCGTTTGTAAAAGGTATCACATTGATGATTTGGTAAATACCGCTTTCATCAGTTAAACCCTTGATGCTCAGATGTGTTGCCTCTATGGCAACATCTCTTCTCTCTACGCCCGATCCTTTCTTGGCATGATTGCCATTAAAGTTCACTCCATCAGCTGAGATATCAAACAAGTCGGAATTGATGGTGTTCACTTCGTCACATTTGAGGTAAGTGGCTAGTCCCTTTTCTTTACCACTCAACACGCGGTCGTAGTTCAGTAGAATTTCTTCCTCGGTCAAAGCCAAGTCCCAAAAGCGGATGTCATCCATCAGGCCGTCATAAATGTTACTGGCCCTATTGTTTTCTTTTGTTTCGTTTCCTAAGAAGCAAACAGAAGCGTTTTCGGGCAATGGGCTTGACAAATGGATGGTGTCACAAGTATTGACCCGGCCATTGACATAGAGTTTGATCCTATAGGTGGTATAATCATTGTCGATAGGTTCTGCCGTTGCCGTCAAATGCGAATACTCTCCTTTTGGGAAAGCACCGTAATCGGTGAAGACTTGTTTGTCATTTTCGTTCAAAGTCATACTCAACATGCCAGTGTCGCCATGCAGATACAACTTGCAATTATCACTAAAGAGAATACAAGCGTTTTCTCCAGACATAGGCTTCAGCCACACCTGGAAACTGAACCCCTTGAATGCGAACATCCTTTTGTTGGCAGGAACATCTACAAAGCTTTGGAAACGATCGGAAGAGAATTCCAACTCGCGGTTTCCTTTCAACGCATCGGTAGTGTTCAGCCAAATACGGGCATTTCTTACTGCGGAGTTGCCCGAGTAGGTGACACGCCCCGACACGGAACCGTAGGGCTGCGAAAAACCCACTTCGACAGACGATGTAATGCTGCCTTCGTTTTCAAAGCAATGATACAGGCCTTTGACCCGATAACCATAGTACTTTCCCACATTGATGTTGTAGTCCTCATAGGTGTAGAGCAATTTCCCAGCTTTATGTACATGATCTGAAACAACTATGGTATCGTTGCTTCCTATCATCCAACGCTCCAACTGGAAACTGTCAAATTCATCCCATCCTTTTTTCAGAAGCCATTTGATGGAGTTGTGATCTGAATGGTAGCCTTTCGATACCGTCACTTTTTCAAAAGCACGTTTGCCCGTGGGAGTATAAACATAGTTGTCGTTCACCACATAGTTTTTGGCTGGCAAATTGCTGTATTGCAAAATGAGGGAATAACGCTGTGGTGTGCAGTTAATCACACCGTTACTCGCAGTGGTTTGATAACCGGGAGTTGCTTTGACAATTGAGTCCTTTGGTATTTCCGTTTCCGTGTTTCCGACAGTCAGCTTCAGGCTGATGTTGTTGGAACATTCAATGCCTTCCGTATCGAAAGTCCATGTTATCCGTGGATACTTGTCGATGGCGGGTTCCATGGCGTATTCCTTCAAGCCTTTGTAGTCCGTGTTGATCTTTACTATGGCATTGCGTTGGAACAGGTTTCCCAAAACAGGATCGTCCCAGTCGGCAAATTGGCGCTTGATGCGGAATTCATAATCAACGGTGCCTTTGTTCAAGTCGTTGTCAGGCAATTGATAGATGAACTCATAGTCGCTTGTCCCGGTAGCCTTATTTTCATAGGTAATGTCGGTTGATACGTCGGCCCATCCACCGCTACCCTTTTTCACCTGAAGGATGAAGGGGGCGGTATTCACATTTGTTGTCGAGTCCGGGTTTTTCATTTGCCATCTGAGTTTCACTTGTCCGCAAGTCGATAGCGTAGTGGCAAGATTGCCGGTGAAAACGCCGCTGCGTTGCGATTGGCAGATCTCGGAAGATGTCCACTGATAGGTTGTGGTGGCATCTTTGACAAATTCCTTTTGTGGGCAGAATCCAAAGGCGACTCCTTTTAGGAACTCGTCTTCTGTTGCGAGGTATTTCCCTTCGAATGTGGTGTTCTGTCCTGCTCTGGCCTCAACTTTACCATCATTTTTCATCAAGACGATTGACGTAGCACCAGTAGCATTGGCTGTGAACCGCAAACCACCCCCTTGTTGTATCTCGCCTCCGCTGAGGCTTTGGTTTGTAGGCCCCGGTGGCATAGCTACTGTTACGGTTTTTTGGGCGCCTTTTACTTTTTTGGTAGCACCATTAGCTCCTTCTTCAATTAGGATAACATCCGAAACTTTAACACACATAGTTTCGCCCGTAACAATTGGCTTTGGGGGATAGTACCGGAAACGGGCATATTGAAAGTAATAAGTAGAATACCCTGGTATTTCGCTGCACCAGAAATATTTTGAATTGTCAAAGTTGATTTCATATAAATAGTACGGATCTTTCCACCAATCACGGGGACAATCCTCTTTATTTACTGATGCACCTTGAGCTAAGACAAACATCTTGCCGTAATCTTCACTCATATCTGTAAGTGGGGTAAACTTTACATGGGCTACTTCATCAGGGTTGCAACACATCCAAAGAGAATTAGGACCTTTTATCATAAATTTCTCGACTCCGTTTACACTAACCTTAGCCTGCCAAATTGCATCATTTTTTCCGGTCCCCCAATCGTCTTGGACTAGGATGGAAAACTCGAGGCAATGCAATTCCTTGTTCCATCGTACATCACGCAATAGATTTTTCGGGGTGAATCTTGAACCGAAATCCCCTCTTGAGTTTGTCTTGTTTGCTTCGTTCTCTGTGTTCGCAAAGTTTTGAAGGTCTGTATTGTGGACTATTAAAGAGTCGCCTCCGGGAAGGCTGCCGGCATAAAGGTGTTGTGTCATGCTTGTCAGCAACGCCGTGAGTACGATGATTCCCAACCATCGTCTTGCCGTCTTGCCATGTTGACTTGTGCCGATACTTTCGTCGGCTTGCGGAATGTAGTAATTCTTCATGTGTAATTAAAATTGAATAAGATGATAATGAGATAATGCTTTTTTCTAAATTCTAAAGGCAAAATTCGGGATAAAAATCGAGGCGACATTTTCAAAAAAGAGCAAAACCGGTTGCATTTTCGAGAAATGCAACCGGTTTTTTCAGGAATATCGAAAGGCTTTTGTGAAAAAGCCTTTCGATATTTGCCATGGGTTTTGCCCCAAAATTTCAAAGGGTCTGGAAAACAAGTGATAAGCGGTTTAAGGAGATTGCTTTTTCTGCTAGATCCGTTTTTGACGGTCTTTTTTCCTGAAATCGGAGGGAGAAATGCCTTTGTGTTTCTTGAAAACGCGGTAGAAGTTGCTGCGGTCGGTGAAACCGGAGTCGTAGGCAATGGCATCGATAGTCAGCCGGTTGCCCTTGTCCTCCGTCATCAAGCGGACGGCTTCTGCTACACGGAAGCCGTTGACATAAGTCTTGAAATTCATCCCCCGACATCGGTTAATGGCTTCCGACACCGAACGGTATTTCTTGTCGAGCATGGCGGCGATTTCCTCAACTGACAGGTCGGGATTTCTAAAAGGTTGCTGTTCGGCCATGAGGGTGTCGATGCGGCTGATCAGTTCCAGCTCTTTTTCGTCAGGGGCGGAGTCTTCCGTTTCAGTCGTTACACATTCATTTTCGATAGCCTTCTCAAACGATTGGAACGAAAAAGCGTAGTTAACAAAACGGATACCGAAAACCGCGTAGAAGACTAACGCAATGCTCATGAAGACCAAAGTGGCTACTTCCGTTGGGAAAACCGCATAGACCAATGCCAGAATGCCAATGCCAAGAGCGGCATAAAACGACACCGAGACCCATTGCAGGCGGCGGCTTTCTTCGTTAGAGAAAAAACTGTCCATTTGGGCAACGTAGCTGCAGTACTGACGGCGAAACAGGATCACATAGCGAAAAAGAGCCAGCAGGTAAAAAAGGTCGAAAACATGAAGCGCCACCTTGAAAACCGCAGCCGAAGCGTGGGCGTACAACAGGAACATGCCTGCCGAAACTACCGCTACGGGCAGGACTTCCTTCATGACCCTGCCGATATTGACGAATTTGATGTTGACGAGTGTGATTAAAGTATAGGTGAAAAGAAGTGCCTGCGAATATGAAATGATCAGGATAAGAAGCCGGAAAAGGAGAGGATTTTCGTTTTCCGAAATGCCGTAATGCTTCATGAAGAGGCCTAGGGAATAGAGAAGATAGGCGTATCCCATTACGCGACGCGCTATGCGGTAGTTGTCCAAGCCTGCTTTTTCGGGAATGGAGAAGAAGAATAGACATATACTCAATCCCAGCAAGATGCCCGGGAAAATATACAAGGTAAGGGTGTGCAGGAGATCTGAAATCATGGTATGTTTTCTTGTGATGGATTACCGGAATGACACATCGGCACCGAATATCCAGAACAAAAGTGGGGGAATCTCCCGATGCTTGCAAGGTGAAAGTTTTGTCATAAAGCAAAAATGAAACAACTCGTTTTCTGTTTTTCGGGTTGCAAAGATATTCTTTTATTGCGTTGGAAAAACAATTTCCGGAGAGTTTTTTTGACTTGTTGAGCATTGCTTTATTTCCGCATGGCAGAAAAGTGACATAGAGAACGCTAGCAAGCTTATCAGGCAATACATACCAAAAGGGACGGGCGTTAAAGTCGATTACAGACGAATTTCGTCAAGCAGGTGCAGTACAAAATCAACAGAAGACACAGAGAAAACCGGCTTCAAAACCCCTATAGATGTTATCTTCAACCTTATTATTTAAGGCGACATTGGAACTTAGCAAACAAATGAAAACAAGGAACAATACGCTTAACTATTTTACTCAACCACATCCTGATGCAGTAGTTACGGCTTGCCCCATGCATAAAAGCCCTACAGCACAGCTCTTTATCCAGCGTGAAAGACATAGCTGAAATAGCTGCCGAACGGTTTCTTGGGCTGATTTTGCAAATAACCCAAGGCTGTCAAGCTTTTGGCAGTCCTGTGTTGAAACTTTTCATACCGTCATCATCTCGTCCTTCCGGGATATACCCTCAAGGCTTGCTCCAAGCACTTGATAGCTGCCTTGAGGTCATCAATGCAGAGACAATAGGTGATACGAGCCTGGCAGCGACCCTTTTTGCTGTCGGAATAGAAACCCGTGGCGGGAGTCTATACCAGCGACAGCATCAAGAGCCTGATCATTGACGATGACCCGATAGAGGAATTGTGGTACCGCGACGAGCAGGGGAATCGTAGATTCAGAATAAACTGCTACGATTCCGGTTGCTGTCCCTACGATACGGCGGCCCTCAATGGGGTGATAAAGGCGGGAAAGCTCAAACGCTATTTTGACAGAACGAAATAAACCCGGAAATCGAGACACAAAATGGGAGTATCTTCACCCAAAGCGGGGGAAAAAGGAAAAAAGAAGGCGTTATCCCCATTTGTCGGGATGTATTGAGCGAAAAATCCTTAGAAATGGGGATTATTGTATATGGAAAAACCATATACTTTTGCCATGAAAATTCATAGCCCATGTTAGGCTATGACGAACAACAAATCACATTTAATTATTTATTATTAAAATCAATCAATGAAAAGAGTTGGGATATTACTGGCGACCGCATTATTCGCCTTGTCAGCGGGAGCTTTCGCACAAAGCAGCTGGCAGACAACGGGCAACACCAACACCGACGGCATTCTCGGCACAAAGAGCGGGTATAACCACCCCATCAAGATTGTGACCAACGGCATTCCGCGCATGTACATTGCGAATGGAGGTGCTGATGAGCACAGCGGCTACATCGGCATCAACACGACGACCCCCAGGCAACGCCTGCACATCGTAAACGGGAACATCCTGGTCACCCGGACCTCGGCGAAGGACATTGACGCTCCCGGCTCGACGAACGGTTCCATTCTTTTTGGAGACCAGTCGACCACCACGCATCCTTATGGCAGATGGGGCATCGAGTACCTGAACCAGGACGGGGCGCAAGGCCTGAACTTCTGGAAGACCTGGGACGAGAACGGCGGCGTGCTAAACTATGTGTTGTTCCTGTGCGAAAAAGAGCCATATAAGGGCAACGTCGGCATCGGCACGAAGAATCCCACCAAGAAGCTGTCGGTGAACGGGTCGGTATTGGCCAAGGAAGTGATCGTCTCCAACGAGAGCACGTATTGGCCCGACTATGTGTTTTCTTCCGACTACGAGCTGATGAGCCTTGGCGACCTTGAGGCGTTTGTGCAAGCGAACAGCCACCTTCCGGGCGTGCCTTCGGCTGCCGAGGTGGAAGAGGAAGGCATCAAGTTGGGCGAAATGAACACCGTGCTGCTTCAAAAAGTGGAAGAACTCACCCGCTATGTCATCGACTTGCAGAAGCAGATTGACGAACTGAAACAGGGAAAGGAGTGAGGAGATGAAGACAATTAGAGCGACAATAATATTCCTGCTGTTGCTGACCGCTTTGTGCGGTCACGCCCAGCAGCAGATAACCCGCCAAGAGGCCATTAATGCAGCCGTGAATACGATGCGGTATTATGGAAAACAAGACATTACAGAAAAATCTGTTGCTAATGTGCTGACTTTGGGTCAAGGTGGACCAACACTTATTTATGAAGTGCATTTCAATTCAGGAGAGAGCGTGCTTCTTTCAGGCAATCGTGCATGTAAACCTATTTTGGGTTATGTTGATGGTGAAAGTGAAAAAGGAAATACATTACTGAATCGGTTTGAGGATCTTCCTGATGGCATGAAGTTTTTTCTTGAAAGTTACATGGAACAAATCTCCTATTGTTTCACGAATAATGTTGACCAAAGTTATGCGGCAGAATGGAAAGCACTACA
>JBGYWU010000055.1:0-5209 GCA_041842265.1 Candidatus Limimorpha sp.
AAACGTTCAAACTCTTTAGGATGTGGTGTCAGGATTGTTTTGGCGGGCAGAAAAGCGATCCATGTGGGGTTGTTGGAGAGGATGTTCAAGGCATCAGCATCCATAATGAGGGGCACTCGCGCTTCCTGTATCAGACGCTTCAGGGCGCGGACAGTGTCATCAGCTTTACCCAGTCCCGGGCCTACGCCGATGGCGGTATATTCATCCAGATGTGAGTACATAGTGAAGCAGGTATCGGAATCGTCGCCGTCAATCATAGCTTCGGGGACGGCGGTCTGTAGGGGCAGCTGCGCCATTCTAGGCAAATGAACGCTCAACAGTCCCACACCTGTGTGCAGGCAGGCCTTCGCTCCAAGCAAGGCCGCTCCCGTCTTACCCTCCGAGCCGGCAATGAGCAGCGCGTGGCCGTAGGTGCCTTTGTGGGAGTATTTAGTGCGGTTGTGCAGGATGGGCTTCACCATCGCCTTGGTGACCAGCAGGTTTTGGGTCTTCACCTCCTCGCAGTAACGCGGGTGCAAGCCGATGTCCAAGACCTCAAAGCGACCCACATAGGGGTCGTTTTCGGGGAAGAGGAACGCCAACTTCGGGAATTGGAAAGTCAGCGTGTAATCAGCCTTGAAGGTGAAGCCCAAGACACTAGGCCGGTCGGCAAAGAGTCCCGAAGGGATGTCGATGGCGATCCGAATGCCAGGGCTTTGGTTGAGATAGGCAATCAGGTCGGCTGTCATTCCCTGCGGCGGACGGTTGAGGCCCGAGCCAAAGATGGCGTCGACCACCACATCATCAGGGCAGACCATCGGAAAATCGTCTTCCTTCAGGATGTCAAACATCGGCACCTTGGTCTCGTTCAGCAGACGGAAATAATTCACCTCGCAGTCGTGACTCATTCCGTCGGCATGGCGCACCATGAACACTTGTGGGACAATATCCTGTTGATTGAGCAGTCGGGCCACTACGAGGCCGTCGCCGCCATTGTTGCCCATGCCGCAGAAAATCTTGATGGCTTTCTCGCGCGGCACGCGACGGTATAACCACTCGAAAACCTTGGTCGCAGCGCGTTCCATCAAATTGATGGACTCAACGGGTTCGTTTTCGATTGTGTATTTGTCCGCCTCACGGATTTGTTCTACTGACAGTATCTTCATAGCGCATTTATTACCTTTTCCAGTTGTTCCTTCGACTCAAACAATATCCCCCTGATTCCCAGAACATTCGCCGCAGACACATTGTTCGGGTTGTCGTCAATGAAAACCGTCTCCTCGGCCTTGATGCCAAAGCGCCCCAAAGCCAGTTTGAAGATTCGCGGGTCGGGCTTCATCACCCGCTCAATGCCCGAAATCACCATGTCTTCCATGAGGTTGAGGACAGGATAGACCGGCCGCACCAAGGCGAAGGTCTCTTCCGACCAATTGGACAAACCGAAGATTCGGAAACCTTTGTCTTTTAGATGTTTGACATACTCCTCCATACCAGAAATCTGTCCGCCCATCATCTTGATGAACTCACCATAATACATTTCGATTTCTTTCTTCCACTCGGGATGCGCGGCCACCAATTCTGCCGTGCCTTCAGCCACGGGACGGCCATTGTCGTGCTGTGCGTTCCATTCGTAAGTGCAGATGTTCTCAAGAAACCATTCGGCCTTCTCAACATCGCCGAAATAAGGGTCGTAAAGGTAATGCGGGTTCCAATCGAGGAGTACGCCGCCGTAGTCGAAGATGAGGTTTTTGATCATTGCGATGATTTTGCGGCAAAGTTAATGAAAACTGAGAGAAAACCGTATCTTTGTGGCTTAAAAAATTGGAAGAAATGCAAAACACCGATTTCGCCCTTCAAATTGCGCAGGAACTCAATCTAGCTGCGCATCATGTGGCCAACGTCATACGCCTTTTCGACGAAGGCGCCACCATCCCCTTCATCACCCGCTACCGCAAGGAAATGACAGGCACGATGAACGAGGAGAATGTGGCTGCCGTGCAGAAGCGCCTCGAACAACTCATTGAACTCCAAAAGCGTAAAGAGAGCGTCATCAACTCCATCCGCGAGCAGGACAAACTCACGCCCGAACTGGAACAGAAGATACTGAACGCCAAAACTTTGCAAGAGGTTGAGGATTTATATCTCCCCTACAAGCCCAAACGTCGCACCCGCGCCGCCATCGCCCGCGAGAAAGGTTTGGAGCCGCTTGCCGCACAGATCATGGCGCAGAATGTGGACTTCGTCGACCGCCTTGCAAGCCACTACGTGAATGCGCAGAAGGGCGTCAACAATGTGGAGGAAGCCCTACAGGGCGCGAGGGACATCATGGCAGAATGGGTCTCGGAAAACATCAACGGGCGCAACCGCATCCGGAAGATTTACCACCTTCAGGGCGACATCAGCTCGACACTCGTCAAGGGCAAGGAAGAAGAAGGCAAAACCTACCAGCAATATTTCGATTTCCGCGAGCCTATCTCACAAACTCCGTCTCACCGTCTCTTGGCCTTGTTCCGTGCCGAAGATGAAGGTGTGGTGAAACTGAATATCAAGGTGGATGACAACTTCGTGCTGGGCTCGATAGAGAGTATCTTCCTGAAAAACGACAATGCCTCTTCGGAACTCGTGCGCGAGGCCATCGCCGACTCGTGGAAGAGACTCTTAGAACCGTCTATCGAGACCGAAATCCGCAATTATTACAAAGAGAAGGCCGACGAAACCGCCATACATGTCTTTGCCGAGAACCTAAAGCAGCTTTTGCTGGCGCCACCCATAGGTCAAAAGCGCGTGCTGGCCATCGACCCCGGCTTCCGAACAGGCTGCAAGGTAGTGGTTCTCAGCGAGACAGGTGCTTTGCTCCATAACGAGACCATCTATCCCCATCCGCCCAAGTCGGACACTGCCAGCTCCATCAGGAAAATCAAGAGCCTTGTGGATGCCTACCGCATACAAATTATCGCCATAGGCAATGGCACGGCAGGACGCGAAACCGAAGACTTCATCCGCAGCATCAAATTTGACCGTGACTTGACGGCTGTGATGGTGAGCGAAAGCGGTGCATCGGTTTACTCCGCCTCGAAAATTGCACGTGACGAGTTCCCGGACTACGACATCACTGTGCGCGGCGCCGTCAGCATCGGTCGCCGCCTGATGGACCCCTTGGCCGAGTTGGTGAAAATAGATCCAAAGAGCATCGGAGTAGGACAGTACCAGCACGATGTGGACCAAAAGAAACTCAGCGAAAGCCTCGACCAGACCGTGGAAAGCTGTGTGAACGCTGTTGGCGTGGAGCTCAATACGGCCAGCCAACAACTCCTCTCCTACGTAAGTGGCGTTGGCCCGACCTTGGCGACCAACATCATCCAATACCGCGAAGAACAAGGCGGTTTCAAGAGCCGCAAGCAGCTCAAGGAAGTGCCGCGCCTCGGCAGCAAGGCTTTCGAACAATGCGCGGGCTTCCTGCGCATCCATGGGGGCGACAACCCTTTAGACCAAAGCGCCGTCCATCCCGAAAGTTACCATATCGTGGAAAAGATGGCCAAGGCACTGGATGTGAAAGTGAAAGACCTCATCGGAAACAAAGAGCTCATCGGAAAAATCAAGCCCAACGACTTCGTGGAGAAAGATTTCGGCTTGGAGACCATCAACGACATTATGGCTGAGTTGGACAAGCCGGGACGTGACCCACGCAAAAATTTTGAGACTTTCGAGTTCGACAAGAACATACGCAACATCAATGATTTACGGAAAGAAATGACCCTCAACGGCATCGTTACCAATATCACCGCCTTTGGTGCTTTCGTCGACATAGGCGTACACCAAGACGGGCTCGTCCATATCAGCCAGATGGCCAACCACTACATCAAAGACCCGAACGAGGTGGTGCATTTGAATCAAAAAGTGCATGTCAAAGTCCTCGAAGTGGATACCGACAGAAACAGAATCAGCCTTACAATGAAGTTGTGAAATAGTATTACCACATTACAATAATTGCGCAACAATCAAGTTAATAAAGGCAAAATGAAATCAAGATGAAAAAATTCCGCATACTCACCTCATTATTGGTCATCATCATTGCCACTCCTTCCCTGCTCCATGCACAAATCATCAAAGGCGAAGTGTTTTTTGGCGGCAACATAAGCCAAGTGGACGGCGACGAATGCTACCGTTTCCGCAAGGCAGGTGTCCACGCCGGTGCAGGTGCCTTGATTCCCATCACCAGCCACATTGACATTGGCCTTGAGGTGCTCTTCAACCAGAAAGGCGCTTACAAAGGCGACTCCATCAACCCGCATCTCGGCCTATATTCGGGGCGATACAAGCTGAACCTAAACTATGCCGAAATCCCGCTCATGATCTATTTGACCGACAAAGACCGCTACAGCCTCGGTATCGGTGTTTCCTACGGGCGAATCGTAGGGCTACAGGAGTATGTCAACGGCCAAGCCACCGCCATCCGATTGGGCGATGGCCAAATCCACTGGAGAGACGAAAATGGTGAGCTTCCCGACCTCAGCCAAGCGAACAATCTCAAAGAATTGACCCGACTCGTTTATCAGGCAGGATATCCGCAAGACCAAGCCATTGAAGAGCTGGTGCCTCAGGTGATCGCGAACTCCGACAGCTATCGAGCCCACGACTTCAACATCTGCGCCAACATGCGTGTGCGTGTCTGGGAAGGCATCCATGCCGAGCTCCGCTACCAATACTCGCTCGTACCCATCAGAACGCGCCTGTTTTATAAAGACGCCCAAGAAACTCTTTTGAAAACAGACGACGAGAGAGTGCTGCCCCTGCAAAGGCAATACAACAACAGTATCACATTGCGTGTCGTTTATCTCTTCAACGAACAACGCAGCAAGGCCAACAAAGAGGTGATGAAGAAAAATTAAGGGCTTTTCTTTGCTTGGGCGGGCGGGAACTTATAGTCCAAGATAAAAATCTTTCAGAAGCACATTGTATTGTGGCGTGAAACGGCCTTCCGTGTCACGGATGACAAAAGTCTCCTCCTTGACTTCGTCCGACTTCCCGAAACCCAATTCCAAATTAACGCGGTTGGCTCCCTTTCCCGCTATGGGTATGATGGTCAGCCGTCTGTGCAGATAAAGGCCAAAACACGCTGCTGTCTTCAAGAAATCCGTTGACACATCAAGAGGCAACACCACCGCCAATCGGCCTTCGGGCCTCATCAGGCGAACAACCTCACGGCAAATCGTGTCATACGACAAGCCTG
>JBGYWU010000056.1:0-4814 GCA_041842265.1 Candidatus Limimorpha sp.
AATGTTGCCTTATGCAAATCGAGGCCTCCATAGATAAGTTTTACCAATCGGTGGTTGGCGTTGAATTAGATTTGAAACACTTTATATCCTTCCCGCAAAACACATCCATTACCGAAGTATTCAAGTCCGAATGAGGTAAAGAGGATGATTGAATCAACAACGAATCTAAAGCACAAGTGCATCATCAAACTTCTGTATGGGTGCGGATTGCGTTTGAGTGAACTGTTAAACCTGAAAATCACAGATATTGACTCGGCCAATATGGTTGTCCGTATTCGGAATTCAAAAGGGAACTCAAAAGTCCTTTGGATTTATTATAACACGTTGTTATTCAAACAATCAAACCGCCATTTCGAGGCAATTTGTATTTTGGATTTTGAGACATCACTCTTATTGTCACCAAAAACAATGCGGGCGGTTTGCAAATCCTTTGCAAACCGCCCGACCGCTGGGTGGGAAGCCCTTGGGGACTTCCTCCATCCCTCTTTTACTTGAGCAAGACCTGAGGACCCATGTTGAAGTAGATATCAACGGGGATACCCGCTTCTTTCACGCGGTCGAGGTCAGCTTGCAACTCAGGCTTGATGATGGACAGCTCGCCCATCCATGCCTTGGTGGCCTCGTAGTCGCCGTTGCCCTGGTGCATGAGGATTTCGCCAGCAAGCTTCTCCACCGCCGCTTTCATCTTGTCGAAATCGATGGCATAGAGACCAGCTTCGTTGCGGACAAAGGCGTTTTCATTTTGGAAGTAATTGAATGTAAGCATATTGGCCTTTCCGTGGGCACTGGCGGCACCGAAACGTACCGAGCGGAAAATTCCAGCCATGAAGGTAGTGTAGTTGTCTTCCATTGAGGTCGTGGTGTACTCACCCATCTCGGACAATTTGGTAACAAGATAGAGGCCCAACACATCGGCCTTGGCTTCCTCAATGGCGTTGTATTGGTTGCTGAGAGCTTCGCGCACTGTACCACCCTTTCCAGTAACAGTGTTCTTGATACCCATACCATGAGCGGTCTCATGGAACATCACATTGGCGAAGAAAGCGTCAAACTTGACGTGTTCCATCGACTCAGGTGTCATCAGTTCCCTCGAAATGGGTTCCAAAATCTTGTCGAACTTGGCCTGCATGGAGTTCTTGAGCTGGAGTTTGCGGGTGCCGCGCTGCAACTGTACTCGCTCATCGTTGGGCAAATTGATGGCGATGGTCTTGCTGTTGGCGTTGCAGTCGCCGGCATAGTAAACCGCATCGTAAGCGGCCAAGTCAACGTCCGATCCGGGCACTTCTTTCTTATACTCGTCAGGCACAGGCAGCCGTTTCTGCAACTCAGGAACGAACGAGGCATAACGTTCCAATTGCTTGGTCCACTCCTGGTCTTTGACGAGGATGAAGGCTTCGTGCGAAGCCTTGATGCCGTAACGTGCATCAGTGTAATTCTCAATGGGGCCAATCACCATGTCGATGTTATTGTTGCGGACATCCATCCATTGCATGTCGCTCTCGAAATAATCATCTGTACGAAGTGCTTTGGCACGAAGCTTCAGGTATTGGCCAAACTCCGGGTCGCCTGCCAATTCAGAGGCCTGGTCAAGCAGCGAGGCTGCTTTTTCAATCTGTTCTGCGAAATAGTCATGATACCAAACGCATTTCAGTGCGCCATTCTCGTCACGGACAATCATGGTGTATTGGCTGGTCTTGTCAGGATCAGCAAAGGCATTCCATTCCTCTTCCGTCATGTCGGCGGGATAGAACTGGGCACCGGCAGGTTTCTCTCCGATACCTTCAACGAAGGGTTTGTTGCCGTCAAGTCCGTCCCAGGCACCATAAGTGATGGCCGCCATTTTTCGGAGGTCGGCGTTGTCGCCGATGCGTGTCATCAACTCCTCTTTGTCGCCATAATTCTCTTTCCAGAACAAGCCGTCCATAATATCGGCGGCTTCAAAGAGCAAAGGAAGCATCTGGCGTTCGTTGTCACCGAGGTGACTGATGTCTGTCGTCAGGGTGTACAGGGCATACTTGTCCGACAGGTTGGTGGTTTGCTGGACAGGCTCCGGGGTCAGTTCAGGCTTGGAGTTGTCGCAAGCGGCGGTCATGATAGCCATTGCGGTGATGATTGATAGGTGTTTGATTTTCATTTTGATAAAATATTTGTTAGCACATTTCTATTTCCGTGTGTATTATCGTGCAAAAATACCATTATTTTCCACTTAAAAGCAGAAAATCGAAAAAACAGAAGTATGGGGTAACCTTTTCTTAAAGAAAACTCAGGTATTGGAAAGAAGACAAAGCGGTAAACCACGCTTCGGTATCAGCAGCCGATGGCACGCGAGATGACCAAGCGGAGAATTTCCGAGGTGCCTTCTCCAATTTGAAGAATGCGTTGGTCGCGGTAGAAGCGTTCCATATCGAATTCTTTCAGAAGTCCATGTCCGCCCATTACTTGGACAGCGTTGTCGCAGACTTGGGCGGCAACTTCCGAACAAAACAGCTTTGCCATCGCCGCTTCCATACCGAACGGCCTGTTTTGGTCCTTAAGCCAGCAGGCATGATAGAGAAGATTTCGTGCTGCCTCGATTTTGACAACCATTTCGGCCAACTTGAAACCGACTGCCTGGAACTTGCAGATGGGTTTCCCGAACTGCGTACGTTTCTTGGAATAGGCCAAAGCCATCTCATAGGCACCTTGGGCGCAGCCCAAACCCATTGCCGCAATGGAGAGGCGACCCGAATCGAGGGTGGCAAGCATGATATGGGATCCTTGGCCTGGCTTGCCAAGGATGCAGTTTTCCATAAGTCGCACATCGTCAAAGACGAGCTTGCCTGTATTGGAGGCACGCCACATCATCTTGTCATGCATGGGCGTTTGTGTAAAGCCTTCCTTCTTGTTCTCGACAAGCAAGACCGTGAACTCGGGCTTGCCGTCACGCATCCCTGAAACGGCTTGCACAGTGGTTCCCAAAGTAATTGGTGTAGCGCTATTAGTAATAAATATTTTGGATCCGTTAAGATGCCACATTGTGCCGTCAAAATGGGCGGTAGTCTTGGTGCCGCGCGAATCGCTTCCGGCTTCGTCCTCTGTCAGGCCGAAGCCCCAAAGACGGTCTTTGCAGAGCTGGGGCAGGTAACGCCTTTTCTGCTCCTCAGTACCGTAATCCTTGATGGGGCCAATGCCTAATGAGTTGTCGGCGGCGATGGTGGCGGCGGTGGAGCCGTCCACGCGAGCCAACTCCTCCACAGCGATGATATAACTCAAATTGTCGAGTTCTTGGCCTCCATATTCTTTCGGCACAGTCATTCCTAAAAGGCCAAGCTCAGCCATTTTCAGTGTGAGACCCACATCGAAATGCTGGTCTTCGTCGTTTTGGCGAGCCACCAGTCTCACTTCCTGCTCGGCGAAGTCGCGCACTCGTTGGCGAAGGGCTTCCTGTTCTTTAGTGAGGTCGAAATTCATATAGTATCGTACAATTTCTAACTTGTTTCCGTAAAAGCTTCACTCTCCACAACAACACAAAACGTATTCAGGTCATTGCAAACGGAATGATGCCATCCTCGTTATTCCAACTCGATCAGCTGCATTTTATTGTCCACCATCTGGTTTTCAGTAACCAAAACACGCTTCACCCTGCCCAAGCCTGTTGCAGTGATATTGTTCTCCATCTTCATGGCTTCCACCACAATCATAATCGTACCATCAGACACCTCATCGCCTTCCTTGACATTGATTTTCACCACCTTGCCAGGCATGGGCGAAACCAGCCGCGACTTGTCGTTGACCGGTTCCTTACAAGCGTAATCCAAGGTGTCGTTGAGTTGGTCGGTACGGAAACAAGTGAAGTTGAGGCCGTGAAAGTTGACAAAGGTCTTCTGTTCGTCGTTGACGGAACAGTATACCGTCTCCGTGCGACCGTTAAGCATGATTTTCAGCTGTCGGTTCTCGAATTGGATGAACTCCACTGTGAAAGGGGCCTCAGCAACCGTTCCTTTAATCTTGCCCGTTTCGGCGGCATTGATACCGACAGGTATCTTATGCCCTTCCACATCAACGGTAAGCTGCATGTGATATCGCCAATAGCCGATTTCTTCCCACACATTCTCAGGATGTTGTTCGACTTGTTTCTTGCAGAAGTCGTACATCAGGAAAGCGACTACTATGTCATTGACATTTTGCATACCCCTACTGTCATTCAAAGCCTTGAGCAATTGTCCCTGATGGGTGGTGCAGAACGCGGTGTCGATCTTGTTCCCGACAAAATCCTCATTTTTAATCACCTCCCATAGGTAGGCCTTGTTGGTGGTCAGACCTTGGATAATGAAGTCCTTCAAGGCGCGTTGTGCTGTTTCCAGAGCAGCTTGGCGATTCTTGCCATGACAACACAGTTTGGCAATCATGGGGTCGTAAACACCTGAAACGGTGCAGGGAGCGTCAATACTGCTGTCGACACGGGTGCCCCGCAGCTGAGGCTCATGGTAGGCGGCTACCTTTCCTGGAGTGGGCAGAAAGCCGTTTTCGGGGTCTTCGGCATAGATACGCAGTTCGATAGCATGGCCTTGTGGAAGTATGCCCTCTTGTGTCCAACCCATTTCTTTCCCTCTCGCTATGCGGATCTGCTCCTCTACGATATCGATGCCGGTGCGCATTTCAGTAATGGGGTGTTCCACTTGAATGCGGGTGTTCATCTCAAGGAAATAATAGTTCAAGTCGTTGTCAACGAGGAACTCTACCGTGCCGGCATTGCGATAGGCTATGGCTTTGCATAGTCTGACAGCGGAATTACATATTTGCATGCGTTTCGTCTCGGTCAATGTAGGCGAGGG
>JBGYWU010000057.1:0-12591 GCA_041842265.1 Candidatus Limimorpha sp.
GTCTTTCAATGCAAACAGGGCGGTGATGCGGCGTTGGGTGGTGTGGAACGTGACGTATTCATGCTGTCCCTCGATATAGAGCAAGTCGTCATAATTTATCTTGTAGAGCTTGTAGTCAGCCTTGACCGTGATAAAGTCATTGGAACGGCTGACGATATCGTGCGGTTTGTCCTCTGTGTTCACCAAGGGCTGATTGTCACCAACAGCCTTGGTGACGGCCTGGAAAAAGCGCGGAAAGTCGAAAGGCTTCAACAGATAGTCGACCACCGATAGGTTGAATGCATCAACGGCGTATTCCGAATAAGCCGTGGTGAAAATGACGGCCGGTTTGTGTTCCATGCTCTTCACCAGTTCCAATCCCGTCAGGTCGGGCATTTGAATGTCAAGAAACATGATGTCGACCTGATGGTTTTTCAAGGCATTCACAGCCTCAAAAGCATTGGAACAAACGGCAACAATTTGCAGCGATTCCACTTTTGACACATAGTCCTGCAACAGTTTCTGAGCCAGATACTCGTCATCCACGATGACCACATTGTATTTCTCTTTCATATTTCAATCTTAACCTTATAAATACCTTTATCTTGTTCAATTTCAAAATTATAATTCTGACCATAATGCAACATAAGGCGCTGCTGCACATTCTTCTGCCCAATGCCCGACTTTGGTCCTTCTCCTCCTCCCTTGCCCACCAACGGCATGGGGCTGGTCGCAACCGTGTTTTCCGCCAAAAAGCGGAAACAGCCGCCCGACTGTTGTATACTGATGTGCACATGGCCTTCGGGATGCGACTCCAATCGGCTGTATTTGAAGCAATTCTCAATGATTGGCTGAAGAAGCATGGGTGCTATCATGAAATCTTCCTTTTCGACATCCTGCTCAAACACCACATCACGTTCGCCTCCCATGCGCATCATTTGAAAATCTATGAAGTTCTTGATATAGTTGATCTCCTTGCTCAATGGAATGACCTCTGCCTGACAATCGACAAGCACATAACGCAACATCTCTGAGAGCTTCAGCACACCATCGGCGGCATGTTCATCATGAGTGTAAACCATTGAGTATATGTTGTTCAATGCGTTGAACAAAAAATGAGGGTTGATTTGTGACTTCAGATATCGCAATTCCATGTCGAGTTTCTCACTCTTCAGTTGGTTGGAAACTATCTTCTCCTCATTTTCCTTATGTTGATAATAGAAAATCAAGATAATGGCATAGACGACGATGAACCAAATCAAACGCACCAAAAAGGCAACAAAAAAGCGTTGGAAATCAAAAAGTTCAGCAAAAGCCAACCCTTCGATGAAACGCAAAAGGGTGTTGTCGATCATTGAAGACAGCAAACCCCAAATGGGAATTACTAGTATGGATATAAGAATGAAAAGCACAACTCTACTCCTTTTCAGCAAGTACTCAATAAGCACCTTATAAATAAAAGAAACAAACAACATCACTGTGCCAACAAAACAAAGCGAGCTGGCTAATCGGAAGAGGTAGTTGACGTTGGGGTGTGCCGCAAAAAAGATGATGAACAACATAATCCATATCACACCCCATTTTTTATAGAGGCGTTCCAACAAGTCGAGGTTGGCGGTGGGCAAGGTGGGCAGGGTGCGTTTTTTCATCGTATAGATTTTGATTGCAAAAATAAAACCAATCCATGAAAATAACAAATGCTTTTCAATAAAAACGAAGATAATATCAACCAAATCCGCATTGGATTGGTCGGCAAAATCGCCCGTTTGATTGAAATGTCGGCTGCTTTGGAATAAAACCAATCGTATAGCATACTTTTTCTTTGAGATTTCCGATACGGCAAACACAATAATTCCTAATTTTGCACTTTATTTTAAAAGGACAAGACATTGAACAAAGCATCCATGAAAAAACTTTTTTTCCACACAATAACCATTATCTCTCTAGGCTTTATCCCGTATTTTGCGCAGGCGCAGGACAGCCCTTCAACCCCTTCGGAAACCCCCATGACCCTGAGGCTCACCCTCGACCAGGCCTTGGAGATTGCCCTGTCGGAAAGCAACAGCATCAAAATCGCCGACCTGACCATCGAAAAGAGCGGCTACGCCCAAAAAGGGAGCTATTCGGCATTATATCCGAACGTCAACATCAACGGTTCCTACCAACGCACCCTGCAAAAGCAGGTGATGGTGATGAACATGGGAGGACAGCCTATGGAAATCAAGATAGGTAGAGACAACAACATCAACACATCCGCCTCTGCCAGCATGCCCATAGTGAACGCACAACTTTGGGAGAGCCTCAAACTCTCGGGGATGGATGTGGAAATGGCCGTTGAGCAGGCCCGTTCCTCAAAGATTGCCATGGTCAAGCAGGTAAAGCAGGCCTTCTATGCGGTGCTGTTGGCTCAAGAATCCCATAAAGTGATGGGCCAAGTGTATGAAAACGCGCAGAAGAACTACGAGAAAACCGACCAGCGTTTCAATGTGGGCAAGGCTTCTGAGTTGGAGCGCCTGAGTGCCCAAGTAACGATGATGAATGCCGAACCCAATGTGTCGAGCGCAAAAAACGCCGTCCTGTTGGCTACATGGCAATTGAAAGCCGTCATGGGCATCAACCTTGACACTGAAGTGGAAGTGGTCGGCGATCTGAATGACTACACCGACGAGTTGCTCAGGCCCTATGCCACAGAAGACGGCCTTGGCAACAACAGTGCCATTTCGCAGCTATATATCCAAGACCGGATGCTCGAATCGACCATCAAAATGCAAAAGAAGCAATACCTTCCCACTCTTGCAGCGAGTATCAACTACAACTACAACGCCATGGGTGACGACAAACTGAGTTGGTTCCCTTCCTCCACTGCCGCCCTGAGCCTCAACATCCCTATTTTCGACGGTTTCCACAAGCGCAACACCATAAAGCAGAGCCAGGTTACGCGCAACATGCTTGCTTTGCAGCGCGAAGACACCGAGCGCAACCTGCGCATCGCCGTCCGCAACTACAACGACCAGATGACACTCTGTGTCAAGAACTATGAGGCCGCCAATGCCACCGTTTCCATCGCGCAAAAGAGCTACGACATCTCGTCAAAGATGTATGAGGTCGGCAAGGCCACCTTGGTAGAACTCAACGACGCTCAACTGGCCTTGGAGCAAGCCCAGCTCACTCAGGCACAAGCTGTTTACAACTATCTGGTCGCCAAAGCTTCCTTGGACGAATTGATAGGAAAAGAAGAATAAGAATCCTCAATGGTCTTCCGATTGACCGATTGCCTCTAATGCTGAAAACCAATATCCAATCAACAGAAAACTAACTACAAACCGATGAAATACACAAAAATCAACCTTATTGCTTTTGCCACGGCATTTCTTTTGTCCTCCTGCGGACAGAACGACAATACCCCTTCAACAGAAGGACAAAACAAGCAGACCGTCCCTGTCGTAAGTGTCGTCACGGCGCAAGCCGAAGATGTGGACATCACCAGCACCTTCACGTCAAACATCGAGCCTTTTGCCACCAACAACATCGTTTCGCAAACCGCCGGCCGCATTGTAAGTATCATGGCCGAAGTGGGACAGAAAGTGAGTAAGGGCCAGCTGTTGGCCACCATGGATGATGTTAATCTGGCAAAAGTCAGAATGCAGTATGTCAACGATTCTACAGAATTCGCCCGACTCACTGAACTTTACAACATCGGTGCCGTGTCGCAAGCGGATTTCGACATGTCCAAACTCGCCTTGAACATCACGAAAAAGACCTACAACAATTTGCTTGAAAATACTTATTTGCGCAGTCCCATCAACGGTGTGGTTACAGCCCGAAACTACGACAAGGGCGACATGTACAATATGGCGACGCCCATCTTCGTCGTCGAACAGATCCAACCCGTCAAGATGCTGGTCAATATCTCTGAGAGCCTTTTCACCCAAGTGAGTAAAGGGATTGAGTTTGACATCACCGTCGATGCCTACCCCAATGAGGTATTCAAAGGCAAGGTTGACCTGATCTACCCCACTGTCAGCTCAACTACCCACACTTTTCCCGTTGAGGTCATTTGCCAAAACAGCGACCAGAGGCTGCGTCCGGGCATGTTCGCCCGAGTGACTGGCAGCTTCGGCACCAACCACCATGTCGTGGTTCCCGACATCGCCGTCGTCAAGCAGCAGGGCTCCGGCGAGCATTTCATCTATTTGGTCAATGCCGACAACACCGTGACCTATACCAAGGTGGAACTTGGACGCCGCTTGGGCAACCGCTATGAAATCACTTCTGGCATCAAAGAGGGCGACAAGATTGTCATAGAAGGTCAGGTGAGGCTGAAGAATGGAATTAGCGTAACCGTCAAATGAATGTTGAATTGACGCTTGCTTTTTGACGAACAGTTGGCACGAAATGAAATCAATCAGCTACTGAGCGATTCAAAGGCAAACGACTAAATGACAGTGACATGAGCTTACAACGAACAGCAGTAAACAATCCGGTGACGACTGCATTGGTATTTGTCGCCATTGCCATTTTCGGCATTTTTTCCTTGATGAACCTCTCCATCAACATGCTTCCCGACATGGAGACCAATTTCATCATGGTGATGACCTCCTATCCGGGAGCCAGCGCCGCCGATATTGAGACCAACATCTCCAAGACTTTGGAAAACACGCTGAACGCCATACCCGACCTAAAGCACCTCTCTTCCACCTCGCGCGAGAACACTTCGGTGATTTCTTTGGAGTTTGAGAGCGGTATCGACATTGAAACCGCCACCAACAACGTGCGTGACAAGATCGACATTGTGCGCAACTACCTGCCTGATGGGGCCACCAACCCCATTCTGTTCAAGTTCAATGCCGAGGACATGCCCATCATGCTCCTTAGCGTGACAGCGGAAGAAAGTTTGCCCGCTTTGGACAAAATCATCGAAGACCGTATCACAACACCCTTGGCGCGTGTGAGCGGTGTGGGTACGGTGTCGGCGAATGGTGCGCCCAAACGTGAAATCCAAGTTTACATCGATCCTAACAAGTTGGAAGCCTACAACCTGACCTTGGAAAGCATTTCCAACACCTTGTCCGCCGAAAACCGCAATGTGCCCGCCGGTTACATCGACATCGGCTCCAACAGCTACAGCCTGCGCATACAGAAAGAGTTCACCTCGGCCAAAGAGATGGAAGGTGTCGTTGTCGGTTCACGAGGCACCGCACCCATCTATCTGCGCGATGTGGCCATCGTCAACGACGGCTCGGAAGAACGCATTCAGGAATCGTACAGCAACGGCCGACAGGGTGCCACCATCGTCATTCAGAAGCAAACCGACGCCAATGCCGTCAATGTTCTTAATGGCATCAAAAAACAATTGAAAACCATAGAGCCTACCCTGCCATCCGATGTCAAAGTAAGCATTATCGTTGACGGTTCAACCTCTATCACGAACACTGTCAACAGTCTGCGCGACACCATCCTAATCACTTTCCTGCTGGTCATGCTTGTCGTGTTTGTGTTCTTAGGCCGTTGGCGCGCCACATTCATCATCGTGCTTGCCATCCCAATTTCCCTACTGGCTTCGTTGATTTACCTGTTTGCCACAGGCAACACACTGAATATCATATCCATGTCCGCCCTATCCATCGCCATTGGCATGGTCGTAGATGATGCCATCGTGGTATTGGAAAACATCACAACACATATTGAACGCGGTTCAAAACCCAAGGAGGCTGCCGTGCACGCCACTCAAGAGGTGCAACTTTCCGTCATCGCCTCCACATTGACCATGTTGGCCGTGTTCCTGCCCTTAACAATGATAAAAGGCACCGTAGGCGTGATGTTCAAGCAGTTGGGTTGGATTATTTCCATCATCATGGTTGTCTCCACGGTCGGTGCCTTGACCCTGGTGCCGATGATGTGTTCGCGCATGCTGGTGATGAACCCGCACGAAAGCAAACTGCACAAGGCCATTTTCCGTCCCATCAACAAGGCTTTGGAGGCCATCAGCAACGGTTATGCCAGCCTCATCAACTGGTGTGTCAATCATCGCAAAGTAGTCATTTTAGGCACTTTGGGATTGTTCATCCTGTCCGTTGTTTTCCTTGCCCCCACCTTGAAAACTGAGATGATGCCCAAAATGGATGAAGGACGTCTGAGCATCAACATAGAACTGCCCACGGGCACAGGGCAAGATGTTACTGGCGCTTTGGCCAAGGATCTTGCCAGTGATTTCATGAGCATCCCGGAGGTGAGAATCTGTAATTACAGTTTTGGTCAGGCCGACTCCGACAACGCTTTCGCTTCAATGCAAAACAATGGCACACATATCATCACATTCAACCTACGCTTAGGCACAAAGACCGAACGCCGCAAGGCGGGGTTGCGCAAGACCGGTGACGTAGCGGACGAAATTCGAGCCAAACTCAACGCCATCCCCGAAATCAAGAAAGCCAACGTCACCGAAGGCATGGGCGGCATGGGCGGCATGAGCACCGTACAAGTGGAGATTTACGGCTACGACTTCAACACCACCGACAAAGTGGCCAACGAAATCGCCCAGAAACTCCGCGACAAAGGTATACTGCAAGTGATTGTGAGCCGCGATGAATATACGCCTGAATATCAAGTCGATTTCGACCGCGAGAAGTTGGCTCTCAATGGCTTGAATAGCACTGCGGCAGCCGCCTATGTCAAGAATCGCATCAACGGTTCGGTT
The DNA here is from genome assembly GCA_041842265.1 of Candidatus Limimorpha sp. GTDB lineage: Bacteria > Bacteroidota > Bacteroidia > Bacteroidales > F082 > Limimorpha. The sequence goes on from JBGYWU010000057.1 coordinate 6,677, forward strand.
GGCTCCTATTACCGTGAAGACGGCAACGAGTATGATATCCGTGTGCGTTATTCCCCCGAATTCAGGAAGAGCATCGAAGACATTGAAAACATCAAGATTTACAACAGTTACGGGCAAGCCGTCCGTGTGGGCGACCTTGGCCGAGTGGTCGAATCCCTGACACCGCCTCAAATCCAGCGTAAGGATCGTGAACGACTGGTTAGCGTTGCTGCCGTCGTCGGCAAAGGGCAGGTGCTGAGCGATGTGGTCAAGATGTGTAATGAAGTCATTAACGACACAGAAATCCCATCAGAGATTATGACAAAAATCGCCGGTGACTACGAAACTCAAAAAGAGATGTTTGGCGACCTGCTCACCTTGCTCTTCCTCATCATCATTTTGGTTTACATCGTGATGGCCTCACAATTTGAAAACCTCATGAAGCCTTTCGTCATCATGTTTTCCGTGCCTTTCACCTTTACGGGCGTGCTGCTTGGTCTGTGGGTTACTGGCACCGCATTGGGTTCCATGGCTTTTGTCGGCATCCTCATCCTGATGGGTATTGTCGTGAAAAACGGTATCGTGCTCATCGACTACACCACCCTCTTGGAAGAGCGCGGCGTGGAAGTGAAAGAGGCCACCATCAGGGCCGCCCGTTCGCGTTTGCGCCCCATCCTGATGACCACCCTAACCACTGTCTTAGGCATGATCCCGCTGGCAATAGGACGCGGTGAAGGCGCCGAAATGTGGAACTCACTGGGCGTTACCGTTGCCTGGGGCTTGACTGTGTCCACGTTGATTACCTTGCTTTTGATTCCTGCTTTGTACTGCTCTTTGGAAACGAGGGCTGTGCGCAGGAAGCGGAAAAAAGCGGAGGAAGCGTTGACGAAGACTGAGAATATCAGATAGGCTGTTGGCAATTAGCTGTTAGCACTGATAGAGCCAATTATTATGTTAAGTGTTCTATGAGAGACTATAATAATCATAAGGTTTGGGAAAAAAACAATCAGTTTGCTCCCGACCTCAATAATAAGACCAAATCATTCCCAAGGGAAGAGATACTTGCACCTATTTCTGAAATTAGACGTGCAGTCACTTCTATTCCATTCAATATTGCAGAAGGCTGCGGCAGAAGAAGTGATGCAGAATTTGCCTGTTTCCAAAATATAGCTGCATGTTCAGCTTCTGTGGGAGAGGAAGAACTTTTGCTTTCATACGATCTTGAATTGATGGATACGACTTCGTACCTTCAGTATTACAAAGAAGACAATGACATCAAAGCTGTGCATAACAAACTAATCGAAACATTACATGAATCATTTGCTGTAAAAGCATTTAGCATGCAGCAATCAAGCTAGCCACAAACAACCATGAAATCCATCCTAATAACCTACAACCAAGCCTACTACGACGAAATCGCCAGTGTACTGAACGACAATGGCGTAAAGGGCTTCACCGAGTGGAACGAAATAAAAGGCCACGGCAGCGAAACCGGCGATCCGCATTTGGGCTCGCACGCCTGGCCAACATTGAACAATGCCATTATCAGCATCGTCGATGACGAGAAGGTAGAGTCCATCTTCAACCACTTGCGCGAAAAAGACCGCAAGACCCCGGAATTGGGACTGAGAGCGTTTTGTTGGAACATTGAGAAGATGATTTGAGGCAAGACGGTCATCCCAACTTTCATGACACCGCAAAGCTGGCCATGCGAATCCGAAAAACTAAATTGGGGTGATCAGAAAAATATCCAACGGGTACCTAATCCGATTTTCCTTTTGGGACTTGGCAAAGCTTTCATTACGCAATTATCGAAAACTAACGGATGGTCTTTAGTCTTTCTTGAAATTGCTCTGGTACTTCAAAAGCAAATATTTGTTCGCATTTGCGTCATAATCAACGGTATAGACAAAGAAACGGCAATACTTGTAGCTTCCGTTGTCCTTCAGCAGCCGTCCTACATAGCCGTCTTGCAGGTTGATGTTTGCGACGGTGTCCGTCCAGCCATCTTTTGGAATCTTGCTGATCATCTGCAACCGATACACCAAATCCTTGACAAAGGCGAACTCTACTTGGTCGCCGCCCGTGTTGTAGAGATTGGAGTGCTCGTCAACAATGATGTTCGCATCACCCTCTTCAAAGAGATTGCATCCCTCCATCCGTCCATGATATAGCAGGGCGACCTTATAATCCGTCTCTCGGTTGTCGCAGGCGCAAAACACTAAAATAAGGAATAACGCCAAAGCTATCTTTCTGTTTATCATAATATTAGATTATATTCAACTATTGACAAAGACTGTAGTTGTTAAGGAAAAATCACTCTTGTTGAATAGTATCACCCCGTTTGTTTAATGATGTAGAAATCAGCCGATGCCTCCTTCATCCTCCGATTTCATCCAATTCCAACCATCTCAGTTCCTTCTCATCGAGCAAATCCTTGATTTCCTGCAAACGACTGCCCAAATGCTGCAATTCCTGATAGTTGCTTTCGGTGGCCAACGTTTCGGTAAGGTTCTTTTTCTCTTCTTCAAGTGTCTCTATCTCATGTGCAAGCGATTCGTATTCCCACTGTTCCTTGAATGAGCGTTTCAACTTCTCTCGTTGCTTGGCCCGTCCTTTGTCCAAGGGTTTCTGCAAGGCCTTTTCCACTCTTTCATCTTTGAGTTTTGCGTCCAACCATTCCTTATACTGAGAATAGTTGCCCATATAGCCTTTTACCACACCATCTCCTTGAAAAACAAACAATTGGTCAACGACTTCATCCATAAAGAAACGGTCGTGTGAGACCACAAGCAGGCAGCCTTTGTAGCCTTGAAGGAAATCCTCCAGTTTCTGCAAAGTCAATAAGTCCAAGTCGTTGGTGGGTTCGTCAAGAATCAAAAAGTTTGGGTTCCGCACCAAGACGGTCAGCAAATACAGGCGCCGTTTCTCTCCACCGCTGAGCAGGGCAACAGGCTGACGATGCATCTTATGGGGAAACATGAAATGCGCCAAAAGCTGGTCGGCAGTATAAACTTTGTCCTTGCCATAATCAACCACTTCGGCAATATCTCTCAAGGTATCAATTACAGTCTTATCCTCATCAAATTGAATGCATTCCTGTCGATAGTAGCCGTATGTTACAGTCTCACCAGTCTTCACACGCCCCCTGTCGGGCCGCATCGTTGCGGTAATGAGGTTGAGGAAGGTGGACTTCCCCACCCCGTTTTTGCCAATCAAGCCAATGCGGTCTCCGCGTTTGAAAACATAGTCGAAGTCCTTGAGTACCACGAGGTCGCCAAACGACTTTGACACATTGTCCATTTCTAGTATTTTCCCTCCTAGGCGTTGCATCTTCATGCTGAATTCCAACTCATTGTCTTCTTCCCGGTATTTTGACCGTTCCTTCAGGTCATAGAAAGAGTCGATTCGGCTCTTCGACTTGCCAGTGCGGGCTTGCGGCGTGCTGCGCATCCATTCCAACTCGTGTTTCAACAGCTGGCTGTTTCGCTCCGCTGTGGCACGTTTCACTTCCTCGCGCTCACGGCTTTTTTTAACGTAGTAGTCAAAATTGCCATTATGGGAATACATCTCCCCTTGGTACAATTCAAAGATTTTGTTGCACACGCGGTCGAGGAAATAGCGGTCATGGGTAACCATCAGCAGCGTTATGCTCGACTGGGCGAAAAACTTCTCCATCCATTCCACCATTTCAACATCTAGATGGTTGGTGGGTTCGTCCAGGATCAGGAGGTCGGGATCATGAAGCAGCACCAATGCCAAGGCGAGGCGCTTCACTTGTCCGCCTGAAAGTGTGTCAACCGATTGTTCCAAATCAAGTGAGAAACGGGTAAGGAATTGTCGAGCTCTCAAATGTTGTTCCGCATCCAAATCGCTCAGCAGATCCGCAATTTGCGTCCCGGTAGGATATGAGGGCAGTTGTTCCAGATAGCCGACCTTAATGTCGTTGGCGTAGATAACCGTTCCCGAATCAGGTTGTATCATTCCGACCAGAATCTTCAGCATGGTGGACTTGCCCGATCCGTTTGCGGCTATCAAGGCTGTTTTGTCGCCTTTTTCTATGCCAAAACTGACATTTGAGAACAACGTCTTGATACCGAATGACTTGGAAATGGAATTAACCGAAAGATAATTCATCATAGAAAACGTTGGATGTATTCCTTGGGATAATTCGACTTTTCGGAGACCTCCTCCACCGTCATGCCCGAAACCAGCATCCTTCGAATCACCTCTTCCATCGCCTCTCCAACTTCAATAATATGAAAATCAGGATCATAAAAGCGGATAACACGCTGCCCCCATGGCATATGCTCCTCTTGATGTACATACTTTATTTCGGGAAATTCCTTTAGAAGGTCGAGGAAAGCATCAAAATTGTCTTCCTCAAAATACAATTCCACTGCATTGTTCTTTCGACGAACATTCTGAGTATGAATCATGGATTTCCAGGTCTTCATCTCCTGCAGTGCGAAGCCACCTTCAAACTGCACATTCGCTCCGAAGCTCATCATGACCCTGTCGCCAATGACTTCTTCATAAAAACGGATGGATTGCTCCAAGTCGGTTACCGCCAACAGCGGACATTTGAATTTCAGCATAGCCGTTTGATTTTGATGGCACAAAGATAAAAAAAGCCTCGCATCTTCCGACACGAGGCCTCAAGTATTCCAAAAAAATCACTTTTTGGGCACCTTGGGTTGCACAGCGAACTTGTAAACACACAGTTGGCTGTACTCCTCACCAGGCCTCAAAATGGGTTTGGGTGCCAAGGACTCTTTGTTGATTGCATCGGGGAAGGACTGAGGACCAAGCACCAGACCTTCACGGTAATTCAAGGCTTTTCCGCATTTTCCCACGCCTTTGCCGTTAAGCAGGTTGCCGCTATAAAACTGCAATCCGACCTGATCGCTCCACAACTGCATTTCGCGACCGCTGGCCGGGTCGGACAGCACGGCATTCAACGCGTAGGCCTTGGGGGAGTTCTTATCGATAATCCAATTATGGTCATAGCCCTTGGCATTTCTCAGCTGCTCATCATCTGCTGCGATATGGTCGCCAATGAGATGTTTCTCTCGAAAATCGAAAGGCGTATTCTTCACACCCGAGAACTTGCCATTGGTCAACAGTTTGTCGTCGATGGTAGTCATGTAGCGCGAATTGATTTGCAACTCGTGATTAAGAATATTGCCATTGCCCTCACCTTTAAGGTTGAAGAAAGAATGATGGGAGAAATTGCACAAGGTTGGCGCATCGGTTGTGGCGGAATATCGGATTTGGAACTGGTTGTCGTGGGTTAGCGTATAGCTCATCCTCACTTCAAGATTGCCAGGGAAGCCATCTTCGCCATTGGCAAACACCGAATGCATCTCTATCACGCTGTCGTTGACCGAAGTTACATCCCATACGCGTTTGTCGGCTCCAATCAGGCCACCATGCAAAGTGTTTTCACCATCGTTCTTGGGCAGCTGATATTGAATGCTGTCCAACGTAAAACCGGCATGGGAGATGCGGTTTGCGCAACGGCCTACCACAGCACCGAGATAGCGTTCGCCTTCGTTGTTCAAATACTTGTCAATATGGTCGTAACCCAAGACAATGTCTTCAAAACTGTCACGTCTGTCGGGCATCCACAGGGCTACCACACGACCACCATAATTGGTCACCTGCATCGTCAAAAAACCGTTGTGCAAGGTATAAAGCGACACTTGCTTTCCACCTACTTCGGTATTGAAATTCTCGGATGGAATCAATTTGACTTCCTTCTTTCGATTGCAACCGACTATTATAATAGCCATTGCAAAAACCAATAATGCTTTTTTCATTTTTTTCGATTCAAATCATCACAAATATACTTCCTTGAATCATGCGAATTAATTCAATTGAAAGCTGCGTAATTCGGGCTGCAAAAGTACAAAAACTCTTTTTTCCGTGCAACA
>JBGYWU010000058.1:0-2873 GCA_041842265.1 Candidatus Limimorpha sp.
ACTTTCGCTTGGCTGTACAACTTTAGGAGAACCGCCATGGACCACGGGTTCTACTCCGAGTCCTCTGGGGCCATGATCCAAATCGCCTTCTCAAAAATCATGCTTGACAAATTATCGAATTGAAATTTAAACAAACTCTAAGATGGCGGCTGAAGCCGGAAACCCCGATGGCCAATTCTGCCATGGAATGCAATTCTACAATCGTGAAGAATATGAGGAAGCTGTAAGTTGGTTCATAAAGTCAGCCGAACAGGAGGAGCCTGATGCCCAAACGCAGTTAGGTATCTGCTATTTTGAAAGATTTTTGCCTGCTTTTTTTATTTGCACATCTCACACTAATTACCTACCTTTGCCGTTCCAAAAGAAACGAGTATTTTTTTCAAAACAAATATGATGCAAAACAATATCGTACCCCAAGATTTGGTAAAGAAACTCTTTGCCGAAAGCGGTCTCCCTTGCATCGGCAGAGCAGGCATCCGGGAAATCAACAAGTTGGCCTTCGACCTCGAAGCCGCCAGCGGCCATAAGTTTATCCACATGGAGCTGGGCAACCCCGGCCTGCCCGCTGCACGCGTAGGCGTGGAAGCCCAAATCAAGGCCTTGCAGGACGGCGTGGCCGCCAACTACCCTCCCATCGACGGTGCTCCAATTTTGAAACGCGAAGCCTCGCGCTTCATCAAGAACTTCCTTGACATTGATGTGGATGCCGCCAACTGTATCCCGACCGTCGGTTCCATGCAAGGCGGCTTTGCCTCCTTCATGATCGCCAGCCATACAAACGTCAAGAAGGACACCGTGCTTTTCATCGACCCTGGCTTCCCTGTACACAAGTTCCAGAACAAGGTGTTGGGCATACCCATGGAACATTTCGACATCTACGAATACCGCGGAGAGAAACTGCGCGGTAAATTGGAAGAGGTGCTGAGCAAGGGCAATATCCACAGCATGCTCTATTCCAACCCCAACAACCCGACTTGGGTGTGTCTCACGACAGAGGAACTACACATCATCGGCGAGTTAGCCAACAAGCACGACGTCATCGTCATGGAAGACCTCGCCTACTTCGGCATGGATTTCCGCAAGGACTACGGCTTTCCAGGCGTAGCGCCTTTCCAACCCACTGTGGGCAAATACACCGACAACTACATCCTGATGATTTCCAGTTCGAAAGCCTTCAGCTACGCCGGCGAACGCTGCGCCATCCTTGCCATCAGCAACAAGCTGGCCGCACGCCATTATTCCGACCTGAAAGCCTTCTGCGGACAGGAAATCTTCCTGAGAGCCATCATCTTCGGTGCCTTGCACCCATTAAGCTCGGGCACCTCGCATTCCGCCCAATACGCTTTGGCCGCTGTGATGAAAGCCGTCAACGATGGCACATACCGCTACCGCGACGATGTGTTGGAATATGGTCATAAGGCCGAATTGATGAAGAAAGCTTTCATAGACAACAGCTTTTACATCACCTACGACGAAGACTGCGGAGTGCCCATCGCCGACGGCTTCTATTTCACCTTCTGCTATCCAGGCTTCACAGGTGCCGACTTAGTGGAAGAAATGCTTTATTATGGCATCTCCGGCATTTCGCTGGACACCTGCGGCAGCACCAGGCAAGGCATTCGCGCATGCACCTCGCTCATCCAACGGGAGGAGATACCCGTGCTGGCTGAGAGACTGGCCTTGTTCGCCAAGGACCACCCCGTGAAGTAATCTCTTTCTCAGGCTGCTTCCCGCAACCCTTTGTCGCTGACTGCGTCACACAGCAGCGGGAAAACAAGAAAGGTTTTACTGCATCAAATCTTTGGGGAAACCTGATCGTGGCAATGCTTTTCTCTTTCCCCAAACCACCCTGCGACAATGCAACCCACCATTTTAATTTAGAACCATTCTAAATTATGGCGGATTGACAAATAATTACAAAACGGGGTATCCCAATTGGCAAAAAAGTCGTAATTTCGTGCCACTTTTAAAATGAAAAATTCAAAATTTTAAAAACTAATCAATATGGCAAAATTTAGAGGCGCCATTGTTGTTGACACCGAGCGATGCAAAGGATGTGGAGTTTGCATGCCAGCATGTCCCTTGGATGTCATCGAACTGGCAAAAGAAGTAAACGGTAAAGGTTACAACTATTCATTTATGGCCCATCCTGAAAAATGCATCGGATGCGCCAGTTGTGCTGTCACTTGTCCCGACGGCGTAATCAAGGTGTACAAAATCGCCCTGTAAACCAACCAATTGTATAACAATCAATTAAAAACTAAAATAATGGGAGAATTAAAACTGATGAAGGGTAACGAGGCATTGGCCGAAGCCGCCATCCGCTACGGTGCCGATGCTTATTTCGGGTATCCTATCACACCTCAGTCTGAGGTGATTGAATATCTGTCGGAACAAAACCCTTACGAACGCACAGGCATGGTCGTGCTTCAAGCAGAAAGCGAAGTCGCAGCCATCAACATGATTTATGCCGCCGGAGCTGCCGGAAAACGGGTCATGACCTCATCCTCAAGTCCTGGCATCAGTCTGAAACAAGAGGGTATTACGTATATTGCGGGTGCCGAAATCCCTTGTGTTTACGCCGACGTTGTCCGCGGAGGCCCGGGACTTGGCACCATCCAACCTTCGCAGGCTGACTATTTCCAGGCTTGCAAGGGCGGCGGACATGGCGACTACCACCAAATCGTATTAGCCCCCGCCTCAGTGCAGGAAATGGCCGACTTCGTTGCCCTAGGCTTCGACTTGGCTTTCAAATACCGCATTGCCAGCTGCATCCTTTCTGACGGTGCCATCGGTCAGATGATGGAAAAAGTGGTACTTCCCGACCAGAAGCCGCGCATGACGGAAGAAGAAATCAAAGCCAAGTATCCTTG
>JBGYWU010000059.1:0-7451 GCA_041842265.1 Candidatus Limimorpha sp.
AATCTGATGATACTTATGAAGTTATCATCGAGCCAAAGAATCCTATTATTATGGTTTGTACTCAGAAGCTGTTTTATCCTGACACGCTTTCGATGTTCTCGATAGGGCAGTTTTTGAAATATGGAGGTACAAAGATTGGGGTATGGAAGTTGTATGATGAAGATGGAGAAATCATTGAGGAAACTGATTATGATGAAGACTGGGAGGTAGATTGGGAAAAACTATTTCCTCTTTTGGTGGTTAATGGAATTAATCTGAAAAAGATAGTTGGAATTTGCCGCTGTGTTGAAGTTGGTGAGGGTGAGAGTTTTCAAAAATATGAGGCGCAAGATTATGTTGAAGGCGGATTGGAAAAGAACGATGATGATGTAGAAAGTACCAAAGAAATACATCGATATTGGATTGTCACTGAATTAGTGTCTGCAAATCTCTTACAGGAAAATGCCTTTGACGGTTATACGGGGAACAAACTTTGGTCTGAATATAAAGTAATTAAGTGAATTATCGACTATGCAAACAATCATCAACACCAAAACCCTCTTCTACGACTACTTCCCGCACATCCCTGTGTTGCGGATGAAGACGGAGTTCGACTTGGGCTATTACGAGCAGAGCGTAATCCGCGGTGAGATCCAAAAGGTCATCACTGTGGCATATGACCGCCTCGTCGAGATCCACGACCTGCGCCACTTCAACGTCTACCAAGAGTTAGGAGAGGAGTTCGACGGCAACTTCTACAGCGAGCTGAAGGAAGCCACCACTTTGCGCTTCTACGATGCGACAACGTGGAACTTCCTGGACACGCTGATGCCCAAGACCGAAATCGAAGACGAAACGGAAAACATGAACTTCCAAACCAAGATGACGGCCATCTTGGGCTTCGGGCTGCCGCGCTCGCTGTCGACCAACCGTGTCAACCTTAAAGACGCCCTTGTCGCCTTGCTCAACTGCGACCTCGACCCGCTCAGCGGGCAAGAGCTGCTGCACTTGACAAAAATCAAATAGACAACAAATATGAAATAGAGTATAAACAGATTAAAAACAGAAAAAATGAAAAAGTTTTACCTATGTGCCATGTTGCTGCTGATGGCGGCAACTACGCAGGCGCAAAACCAGATGTCGGCCAAAGCGGAAAAATACATGCTGACAATCAAGTATCTTTATGCCGCCGATTCCTCAGATGCTCACCCAGAGTATACTGCCAAGCTTGAAGAAAATGAGCTATACAGTGTCGTCTCTCCCGAAGTCGCCGGCTACAAGCCTGACAGGGATACGGTGAAAGGCACGATGCCTGCTCATGATATCACCGAAACAGTGTACTATTCCATCAAATCCTACACCGTCACCGTGTCAGCAAACCCAGCCGATGGCGGCACCGTTACGGGAGGTGGCCCATACAACCATGGCGACACTTGCACCGTTATCGCCACAGCCAACGAGGGATATGCCTTCGTGAATTGGACCAAAAACGATTCCATTGTCAGCACAGAGGCGGAATACCGCTTCCTCGTCACTGAAGACTGTACCTTTGTGGCCAACTTCACCGCCACACTGCCGCCTACCTACACCATCACCGTTTCGGCCAACCCGAGCAACGGAGGCACCGTTACGGGAGGCGGCACCTACAACCAAGGCCAATCCTGCACCGTTACCGCAACGCCCGCCTCGGGATACACTTTCCTGAGATGGACTGAGAACGGCAGCCAGGTCTCCACCAACGCCAGCTACACCTTCAACGTTACCGAAAACCGTGCCTTGGTGGCCAGCTTCACCGCCACACCGCCGCCTACCTACACCATCACCGTGTCGGCCAACCCGAGCAACGGTGGCACCGTTACGGGAGGCGGCACCTACAACCAAGGCCAATCCTGCACCGTTACCGCAACAGCCAACACAGGCTACACCTTCACCAACTGGACAGAGAACGGCAATGTGGTCTCCTCGGAACAAAGCTATACGTTCACCGTCGCCGCCAACCGCAATTTGGTGGCTCATTTTGAGCCTGCAGGTACTCCCCCTGTCATTGTAGGCAACATTGAGGCACCAGCGGCCATCTGTGCTGGCGGCGTGCTCAACCTTACCGCACCCTCGGTGACCAATGCAGTGACAAAGGCCTGGCAGCTGTCGCCCGACTCCTCGTTTGAGACTATTGAAGTCTATGAAGGTCAACCGCTTGATGCAAGCTACAACGGATGGAAGTTGCGCTATATGGCGTCCAACGATTTCGGCACGGTCTACAGCAACGTGGTCGGTATCGTCATCCACGATTTAAGTTCCATTGTCCTCACTGGTGACCAAAACATTTGTTCGGGGCAGGAGTGCATTTACAAGGTTGGGAACAATGTCGGTGTCGGTTTGACTTGCACGTGGTCGGTCTCCGACCCCCATGCCATTGTCGAACCATTGGGCAGCAGAGCCAAGGTGATTTGGGGCAGCAAGGGGACGCACCGGGTGGAGGTTCTCGTCAAAGAGCTTGAATCGGGATGTTCAGAAAGTCTCGTCTTGCAAGTCAACGTGCAATCCTTCATCGACGGCAATGATGTGCAGGACATTGTGGCCAAAAAACACGAGGGCAAGGCATACCTTTTGATTTATCCCAACCCCAATGATACCTACAAATACCAATGGTACAAGGATGGCACGGCCATAGCGGGAGCCAATGGGCAATATTACTATCCTACTGGGGGCTTGGCTGATGGCGACTATCAGGTTTACATCAGTTTCAATGCCGATGCCCAGGGCAACCTCTTTTGCGGCGCTTTCAGCACGGTCTACACCGTAAGCGAACGCAGTGCGGTTTTCTCCATCTATCCCAATCCGGGCAAAACGGGCGAACAGCTTATGGCCGTCAACAAAGGCAAGGATGCCAAGGTGTCGGTGCATACCCTCGACGGCAAACTTGTATACCAACAGGAGGTTGCTCATGGCACACAGCCCATTGGTGTTGTGCTTCCGCAGGGCCTGTATGTGGTGCATTTCAACGATGGTGAGAACCTGAAGTCCGAAAGGATTGTAATTCAATAAGTCAACAAACAATAAGTAATCATAAAAACGTAATTATCATGGAAGAGTTTTTTTTATTTCTGAGGTACAAGAACAAGACTATCAAGTTCAAGGTGAACGACCCTACTACGGACTTGGAAGTTTTGATGACCAATTTGCGCAAGGCAGTTGATGCCGCGGGCATGCGCATTTTCGACATGCCCGAAATGATTGACTATGTGCCCACAGAGTATTTCTTTGGGAAAAAAGACGAGGTGACGGGCCGTGACATCATCTTGCAGCCCAAGGTGGGCAAGACCAGGAAGACTCTGCTTGACTATAATGTGAAGGCGGGCGACACCCTGGAGGTCATTTCGGACCCTATTGCCGGATAACTTCAATAATACCTGAGCGAAATGGAACAAGCCGAACAAGTAAAAGAAATTGACCAGTACAGGCAGAACCGTTATGTGGGGCGCAACCGCCGACTGATGCACGAATGGTCGGCCATCGACCAGCGTTTCAGCGACGACAAAGACATTACCTATATCATCCGCAAGCGCAATGCCGACAACCTGCCCACCCGGTATGAGATTATCTTTAAGGTGAAGTCGTTCTGCAATGTGGAGGAACCGGATGCCAACGGCGTGTGCAAACCAGTTACAGCCGATGAGTTCCGCATGTATATCACCATCCCCAACAACTATCCCGCAGTCGACAGCAAGTTGGAATTCAAGTTTCTGACCAAGAACGACCAAGGCGAGGAAATTCCGCACCCTTGGCACCCCAACATCCGCTTCTTTGGCGATTTTGCGGGCCGCGTATGCCTCAACATGCCGGCCTGCGGCACCTTTACCGACCTGGCCTGGTATGTCGACCGCGTAATGTTGTATCTCAAGTACGAGAAGTACCATGCCTTGAACACGCCTCCCTTCCCGGAGGATAACAAAGTGGCCGAATGGGTGGTCGAACAGGCCGAACCCAACGGCTGGATCGAACAATTAAGAAACGAAAACTATAACAGCCATGAAAAGAATAGCATTCATACTCATAGTTCTATTGCCAGCGATGCTCTTCGCCCAATACCAAGTGCAGGTGGCCTCGGGTGAGCCACAAACCCTTAAAGTGTCGGTGCCCGGCTACAACGACCGTATCCCCGCCGCCGTCATGACCATGAAGTTCGAATTCAATCCCGAAGATGAGACTTTGTTGGTTACTATGGGCAGCGGCGGCGGGACCTCTCCCAACTATGACAAGGTCTGGCTGCCACAGCACGACTTCTCGTATGGCGAGATGTCGGATTACATGAAAAACAGGGGGCTCAAACTCAAAAAGGCCAAGACCTTTGTCGACCAGGAGAATTTCCTCAATTTGGGCAGCAAGCCACTGGTGACCTCCGTCGCCTGTGAGGGCATGACGTTTACGGGCACCTACGACCTGAAATCGCCCAAAAAGGTGAAAAAGGAACTCGACAGGCAAATGGTGCCCCTCGACGGCAAGATGCAGCTCTGTCTGTCTTTCAACATCAGCAACAACAGCAGCGACCTGGCACTGACACTGCGCAATCCCATTCCCCTGCACCGTAGTGGCCGCAAGGCGATCCTCGACTTTCTGGCCGAGGACATAACCATTGACATCCAGCTCGACCGTTGCAAGGAAAGCCGCCCCATGCTTGCCACTATCGAGGAATACGTGAAAATCTTCGGCATTGGCGAAGAGAAGATAAACGAATTGAAACGTTCCTCGCGTTCGCTGATGGGCAAGGTGAGAAGCCTGCTTTTGGAACAATATGCCGAAATCGACCTCCAACGTTTTCAGAATACGGGTTGCGCCGAGATTGATGATTATTATGGCCAACTTGAGGAGTGTCTCCAACGGATCAAGGACAGCGAAAAAGCCCCAGCCATCCCTACAAGTCCGGATAACAGCGTGTCGTGCGATGTGAAAAAACTCAATGCCGAAATCAAGTCGACCACCACCAAACTCAACAATCTGGTAAACGCTTGGTCGATGGCTTCTTCTCCATCGGAAAAGGCCGAGAAGAAGGCTTCGTTTGACGCCACCGTGAAAGATTTCGACACCAAATTGGAGGATCTCCCTGGCGGATGCAAGTCGAAGCTCGACCCGAAACTTCTCAAGAATTACGAATTTGTCAAGAAACTCATCAAATAAGCAGAAGCCATGAGAAAATTCATCAGCATACTTTTCGTTGTCGGGTTGTTGTCGTGCTTCATGCCACGGCCTTGTCGGGCTCAGGATGAAATTACGGAATATGTCGCCGAAGAGCTCAAAAACTTTCATAAGGATTTGGAAAAGATGGGTAAAGCCATCGACACCGCTTCCCGTTTGGAACAGTATGAGACCGAGTTCAAGGCCCGTCACCGGCTGGTGGAATCGTGGTATCAAATCAACAGCGAGGTCATCTTCTCCGAAAAGAGCCTACAGATGAAATACATCCAATACATCAGCCTCTATGATCAAATCCTGAAGCGCATCGAAGAGAAGAAAGCCGAGAAAACCAAACAAGAAAAGATACAAAAACTCAGTGTCAAGCTGAATGGCTTTCTTCAGGAAATGACAACTATGGAAGAGCAGGGCAACCGTGTTGTGGCCAAAAAACGAAACGACTCGCTCAAACTTGTCAAGGACAAAGCCAACGACTGCCTCAACAGAGCGACCGTGGAATACGGCAAGAACCAAGAACTCATCGATGACGAAGACGATCTCTCGACACTTTGGATGGGCATCAAGGACACCGGCTCGCGCATCTCCAATTTGGAGGTCGCCAAAAGTCCCATCGACATGAAAAATATTCTGATGATAGTGGGTATACTCGCCGGTATCACACTGATTATCACCTTGATTTCCAACAAGGTGAAGGCTGCCAAGTCTACCAAAGTTCCCAAAATAAAGAAAAAGAAAGAAGAAGACCTTCCCTCAATCTAAGCGCTATGAAACACAGAATCACAACAATATGTTCGATCATCCTATTCGTAACAGTTGGGGCAATGGCCCAAACGCCCTCCATGACTTTTGATGGCAGCAAACTGCGTGTCATGGTGCCTGAGGGTTATTTGGAACTGAAGCACGATGCCGTCACCAATGAGGCCATCCGCGACTGCTTTACCTGGACCGCCGACAACTGCCTCTTCATGGCCCGGCCCGAACCTTACGTCTTTGAGCCTAAGGGACTTCAAAAAGACAATATCAGTATTGCGGGCCTGTTCAACGGCGAGCCTATCCAAATCCCGGTGGAGATGGTGGAACCATCGCCAATGGGCAACAAAAAGGACAGCCGAAACGATGAAGGTACAGACGTAAAGACGGACAAGGATCTGCTGGTTATTATCGGCATAGCCGTTCTTTTGTTGGCGCTGCTTCTTGTCTTTTTCGTCATGAGAAAGAAGAAAAAAGGCCACGACAACCCGAAAAACACCAACGACCCCAGCATCATCTCGGTCATCACCGACGAGTCGGTGAAGTACGAAAAGGGATTGCAGCACGTCAAGGAACGCATGAACGAATACCTTACTTTCGACATGGACATGGTGTTTGCGGATACGACGGTCAACAAGGTGTATTTGAGCGCGGCTCTTATCAAGAAGCTGTACGACTTCTTCAACGGGTCACTTGAGGCTGGCGGACGTACTAACGAGACGGGATGCTTCATTCTGGGCTGTTGGGATGATGAGGAAGACCGCCCCGGCCGCTACCACATCAGTCTTGAGCAGATGGTTGAGCCCGGCGACGATGCCGATTTTGGCGAATACAGCCTCAATTTTGGAAAGAAAATCAGTATCAACATGGCCTCAGTGATTGACAACCTTGCGCAGAAGTCGAAACGCGACTATGTTTTGACCTGTTGGATGCACTCGCATCCGGGTTTGGGACTGTTCCTCTCCAACCAAGACCTTGTAGTGCAGCAGCAACTGACTTATTCAGACCACCGCAACCGACTGATTGCTATTGTTATCGACACCAACACACCCGACTTCAAAATGGGTTTCTTTACAGCCAAAGCTGACGGCAAGATGAACAACAAGGAAGAGGTGAAGTGCTGGTTCTCGTTCGAGGAAATCTACCGCCAAAGCCGTGAACTGAGCCGCAACCAACCCTCCAAGAGCATGCTGAAAGACAGTGCATCAAGTCATCCCGACAGTTTCAATGTCGCCTTGGACGACAGCCAGATTGACCAGGTCGGTTTTGCGCCTCACGCCATCAACCAGATAGACCATGCGCTGTTCTCTGGAATGAAGGGTGTGGCGGGCTACTTCTATGGCGACACGGAAAACCGTTGTTTGCAAGTGGACTGCTGCCTGCCCTATGAGAACGAGGAAAAGTTGGGCTGTCTCATTTTCTGCGATGGCCTGCAAGAAGCACAACTGGCCAATTACGCTGGCGATATAGCGGGGTGCCGTTTCTTCATCAACGGCACCTCCGACGACAAGTTGGTCATCTGGACCAAAAAC
>JBGYWU010000060.1:0-4022 GCA_041842265.1 Candidatus Limimorpha sp.
AGAGCTGGCGCCCAGCGAACTGTTCGGCCACTTGAAAGGTTCGTTCACTTCGGCCGTTTCCGACAAAAAAGGTGTCTTTGAGCAGGCCAAAGGAGGTACAGTGTTCCTTGATGAGGTAGGCAATTTGCCTTATGAGGTACAAATGCAGTTGTTACGTGCCTTGCAGGAACAGAAGGTGAGGCCTGTGGGTTCGGCCACCGATATCCATGTTGACGTGCGTATCATAGCCGCAACCAACGAGAATTTGGAGCAGGCCATCAAAGAAGACCGTTTCCGACAGGACCTGTTCCACAGAATCAACGAGTTCGCTATTGAGGTGCCGCCTTTGCGCGACCGCCTGGGTGACTTCGATGAGCTTACGGCATTCTTCATCCGTCAGGCCAACGAGGAGTTGGGCAAGAATGTGAAAAGCATTTCGCCCGATGCCTTACTGCGGATGAAGGAACAGCGTTGGAACGGTAACCTTCGCGAGCTGCGCAACGTGGTCCGTCGCTGCGTGCTGTTTGCGGAAGGCGAGAACATCGAGATGGATGACCTGCCTGTGTTCAGTCCGCCCAATATGAAAACTGTTATTGCCACGGTCGAAGACGATTGGGCTTTGCGCCCCGAGCATGAGAAAGAACAGATTGAAGCCGCTTTGCAGAAGGCAAGAGGCAACAAGACAGTGGCCGCCAAACTTCTTCAAATCGACCGTAAAACTTTATACAACAAAATCCATCTATACGGAATCAATCTTTGATCAGGGTAAGGCGAACCTTGTTGATTAGTTCCCCCCTGTTCATCCAATGCCATACTTTTCCACCAACAAATCCATCAATTCATCGGTCTCAGCCATGAATTGGCGGGCTTCTTCTTTCCAGTTGGGGTAGTCGGCTCCGCTTTCACACATGCCGCGCATGGCGTTCATTTTTGAGAGAAAGGTGATGTCGCGTTCCAGTTGGGTAAACATGGTCAACATCTTATGACAAAGTCCTTGCATCTCAACAAAATCTGATCGTTCAATTAAAGTGTTCATTGAAACCAAATCATCGGAGGTGGATTGTACGAAAACCCGCAATATGTCGGTCATGGCATCCTTGTCATTGCCCATCATTTCGCTAAACTTGGGGAAATCCTCAAAGACTGTTTCTTCATTTTTATTCTCCCTTAAAGCGACACTCCCGAATAAGACTTCTAATTGTTTCAAATTAAATGGCTTTTGTAGAAATCCATCAAAGCCTTCTTCTTTGGCCTTTTCGTTGTTGTATTCGACCCGTCCTGTCATTAGTATGACAGGTTTGGAGGCATCGGCTTCCCTGAAGAAGTGAAGAATGTCGTTGCCAGTAAGGGCACCCATCTCACGGTCGGTGAGAATATAATCATAATCTGCAATTTGCGCCACTGCACTTTCGATGTCGCTTTTTGAGCGGCAGGGTACGGCTTGGTGACCGAGCCTACGCAACATGGTGTCGATGACTGAAAGTAGAGCATTGTCGTCATCAATTATCAATATGCAGTGGCTCTTTTTATTATTGTCTGTTATTTCATCCTTTACTTCAAAGGGTTTCTCTGCGCTGCCTAAGGGTATCATGACCTCAAAATGGCTGCCTTTGCCAACTTCTGAGTCAATATTGATTTTGCCATCAAGAAGGTCAACAAGACCTTTGACAACCGACATGCCATAGCCGCTGCCCTCGGCGAATTGGTTGTATGTCTCAATGCGCACGAATGGTTTGAACACCTCCTCCAATTTGTCTTGCGGAATTCCGACACCAGTATCTGTGATGTCAAAGATAACCATGTTGCGCCATTTACGCGCTTTGAAGGTAACACTTCCCTCTAAACTGTATTTGATGCCGTTGGAAATCAGATTGCTGATTATCTGCTTGATTTTCAGCTTGTCTGAAACAACCACACCATCCTCATCCAGAGATGATTTATAAATGAATTGCAGGTTCTTGTGTTGTGCGATGGGTTCAAACATTTCGGCGGTCTCGTCGCAAAGTCGACGTAAGTTGAAAGCTTCGTTATTGACTTGCAGTTTGCCTTGTTCGAGGCTGGAAAATTCCAGGAGGTTATTCAATAGGTTGAGGATGTGGTCTGCCGATTGCTGTATCGAATTGAATTCTTTCTCGTTACCTGTTTTGTCTATAAGCTCTACGTTGCCAAGGATTGAACTCAATGGGGTTTTGATGTCATGGGTAACGGAGAGTAGCAGCTTGTGACGGCTTTCCATGATTTCTTCAGTTTTCTTCTTGGCTTCTTCAGCAGCGCGACGAGCCCGATAGCCTTTATTGACATCCCCAATTATCAAGATAATGAATATGATAATGAGCCCCAAGGTGACAGCCCCAATGAGGATGGAATAATGTGTGTGTTTGTGTATGATTTTCTCACTTTTTTCAATCTCCTTGATGGTGGAGTCTAGGATTTCTTGGTTAAGACGTATTAATAAGGATGAGATTTGCTCGGAAAGCTTGTTGTCTGCTTTTACCAATTCCTGTGTCTTCTTCTCGTATTGTTTGATCCTATTCCAATATTCAGACTTGGCCTTGTCTGAGAGCATGCGAAGGTCGGCCAAGATGTTGACCGAATCTTGCCCCAGGTGCTGAATGCAAAGCGTGTCAGTGCGTTGAATAGAAATGTGGACTAGGCTGTCTCCCTGCTCTTCTTTTGGGTCGAAGACCTTGCCTACGCGTTGCCAGAAGCCTTTTTTCCCAGCCTTCTTGGGCACGTGGATGATGGTGTCTTTCGAGACGGTTGTGATCACAATCTCCTCTTCGGGTTTAGGAGGACGGTAGTCGTCGATGGTGCGGTCAAATTCGGCCAAGGGGTTGAAGTCGTGAAATTGCCTCGATAGTTCGTTGCTAATTCGACCTTTACTTTTGATAAGGTTGTTTATTTCATTAACTCTCAATCTGTTGTCGTCGCTAATTTCAAATTTCGAAAGTGAATCGATTTGGTTTTTGATGGTTTCACGATGGGTATTGAACTCGCGCTTGTACTTGGCTTGTTCGGTAAATGCATATAGGTTGGCGGCATTTTGGGCAGAATGAACGTTTTTGGTGAACTCGTTAACCCAATTGAGTGCCTGATGCTGCGAATTGATGTTGGATCGTTGGTTCTCTATGCTCTTTCGCAAGTTGAAGATATAATAAAACAATGCCGCACAAAAGGTGATGACAAACAGGTAGGCAATGACCACCTTCCAACTTGTCCGGCTTCCGCTCGGGTAATCGTTTTTGATTTTTTTCGGCATGACGGCGCAAAAATACTATTTTTTCATCATATTACTGCCCTGAAACGGTTGTTTTTCATAGTTTTCGTATTGACAGGCCTTATTGCCGTGGAGACGGCAGCTCCATCTCCGAAAATATCGCAACGTTGTAGAAAAGGTGTATATTTTCATGGGAGAATTAGGAGAACACCTCTCTCCAATGGATTTATGGTTTCTTTTTTCATACCTTTGCAACATTCTAGCAAATTTGGCTCGAATGTCTGAATCTGATTATTTAAGTAATTGTAAATGAAAATTCTATGAACAAAAAGAAACTCTTGCTAGGATGCGCTTCGGTGGCGTTGGTTCTGTATCTATTAGTCCACAACCCACCTTTAAACTCAACTGAAACTGCAGCAACCCCTGTCTCCGACGAAACCGAAATTGTTATCCTTTCAGTCAATGACATGCATGCCACAATCGACCAATTCCCCAAGTTTGCCAGCATGGTGGACAGCTTACAGGCCTTCTACCCCGGCATGTTGCTCTTTTCGGCGGACGACAACTGCACTGGTAACCCTATTAACGACCAATACGCCCTAGTCAACTATCCTGTGATTGAGTTGATGAACCGCACCGGCTTCAACCTGTGCGCCGTGGGCAACCACGAGTGGGATGCCGGCGTCGTTGGCCTGCAAAATGACATTGAGTTGGCCAAATTTCCTTTCCTTTGTGCCAATGTGTTTGTCCCCGAAACGGTCAATCTCAATGTCAAGCCCTTTGTGGCCATGGAGCACCATGGCGTGAAGATGGCCGTGGTCGGTAT
>JBGYWU010000061.1:0-13564 GCA_041842265.1 Candidatus Limimorpha sp.
TACTGACTTTAGTTGAGAAAATGTCTTATTTTTGCGCAAAATTTCAGTTTATGCAAGAAATGATCCTCATTTTGGACTTTGGTTCTCAGGTTACACAACTCATAGGCAGGCGTCTACGCGAGTTGAATGTCTATTGCGAAATCCACCCGTACAATAAGATTCCGAACATTGGCGAGAACGTTAAAGGAGTGATTCTCAGCGGCAGTCCGTTTTCAGTGCGTGATGAGCAAGCTCCTTTTGCCAACCTTGAAGGCATCAAAGGAAAACTTCCTTTGCTCGGTATCTGCTATGGCGCCCAGTTCATTTCCCATTATTTCGGTGGTGAGGTCAATGACAGCATAGCCCGTGAATATGGACGCGCCATGCTGACCGTAATCGACAAGCAATCGCCTCTTTTCAAAGGTGTGAGCGCGACTGGTCAAGTCTGGATGAGCCATGGCGACACAATTGCCAAGCTCCCTGCCGGCGCCAGAATCATCGCATCGACTGATGATGTGGAGAATGCAGCCTATAAGATCGATAGAGAAGATACTTATGCCGTGCAATTCCATCCTGAGGTCTTCCACACCAAGGAAGGTCCCCAAATGTTGGCCAATTTTGCCTTGGACATCTGCGGATGCAAGGGCGATTGGACCCCCGACTCCTTCATTGACAATACAGTGGCTAACTTGAAGAACCAGCTTGGAGACGACAAGGTCATCCTGGGCCTTTCAGGTGGCGTCGACAGCACCGTTGCTGCCGTTTTGCTCAATAAGGCGATTGGGAAGAACCTGACCTGCATTTTCGTTGACAACGGCCTGCTCAGGAAGAACGAGTTTGAGAACGTGCTTGATTCATATAAGGAAATGGGCCTTAATGTGATAGGGGTTCATTCTGGACATCTGTTTCTCGAGAAACTGGCAGGCGTAACCGACCCGGAATCCAAGCGCAAGATTATCGGATCCACGTTTATAGACGTTTTTGATTCCGAGGCGCAAAAGATAGAGGGAGCACGATGGCTCGCCCAAGGCACCATATATCCTGATGTGATTGAGAGTGTCAGTGTCAACGGACCGAGCTGCAAGATAAAATCCCACCATAATGTGGGTGGGCTGCCCGAAAAAATGAACCTGAAGATTGTAGAGCCGCTCCGTACCTTGTTCAAGGATGAGGTGCGCCGTGTGGGTCGTGCTTTGGGCATCAAGCGCGAGTTGATCGGCCGCCATCCATTCCCTGGCCCAAGCCTTGGCATTCGCATCTTGGGTGAAGTCACGGAGGAGAAGTTGCACATTCTTCGAGAGGCTGATGATATTTTCATCCGCGGTCTGCGCAATTGGCCTTGTGAACTGCCCAGCGCATCCTATCCCAACGAGAAGGCCGACAATTTGTACGACAGTATCTGGCAGGCCGGTACTATGCTGCTTCCCGTGAAGTCAGTCGGCGTGATGGGCGACGAACGCAGCTATGAATACACCATTGTCTTGCGTGCGGTAATCTCTACTGATGGCATGACTGCCGACTGGGTGCATTTGCCGTACGAGTTTTTGGCAAAGGTGTCGAACGATATTATTAATAAGGTGAAAGGGATCAACCGTGTGTGCTACGACATCTCGTCGAAGCCTCCGGCGACCATCGAATGGGAATAACACAAAAAATGGCAAAATGATGAAAAAAAAGTTTGTTTTCTCGCTTTTTTTCCTCTTTGGAACACTTCTCTCGGGCAATATTATGGCTCAAGAGTCAATAGAAAGATCGTCTGTTATCACCAAAATTGGTGGTAAAGAATACTATATGCACCGAGTTAAGTCAGGACAAACAATGTACAGCTTGTCAAAGGCATACAATGTTTCCATCGAAGAGATTGAAATGTTGAATCCTGAGGTAAAGGACGGCTTGAAATCCGGACACATGCTTGGCATCCCCGTCAAACCTGTTCAAGAGCCCGAAAAGGAAGCGCCTCGTCCTGTAGCAGTGGTGCATGTGCCTGAACCTGATCCTGTTGCGATAGAACCCCATCCATCATTGGAAGCTGAACCCGAGCTTGTCGTGGATCAGCCTCAAATGGAAAATCCCGTTGGGCATCCGTCAGGCAACAGGGCATTCTATGACGGCAGGGCCCGTATCGTGCAACATGGTGAGGACTTATACGACATCGCTCTGGAATATGGCATTGATTTGGCCGATTTCAGGCAATACAATCCGGGGCTATCCGATACGCCTGCGCCTGGTACGCGCGTTGTGATTCCCAAAGTGATCAACGAGAACGACTATCTTGTGCATTCCTGCGAAAGAAACGAGCGGGTTTCATCGCTACTGAAGCGCTGGAAAGTGGATGAAAACGTTTGTAGGGCAATGAATGTGTCAGTTGGTTCCTATGTGTTTGACAACCAAGTGGTGCTGATTCCCATCCAACCGATTACTGATTTCTATTGGATTCAGCGGGAGGGGAATGAAGAAGGCCTCATTGGGGTGGTTGGAGAGTTTGTTGAGCCAAACGACTTTCAAGAACACCGGTATTTGGACTTTGATTTCGATATGGAAGATATGCCCGATTGCGATGCTGCACCCAAAAACGCATACAAACGATATCATGTGGCATTGATGGTGCCCTTGTATTTGAATAATATCGAAAATGTTGAGGTTTCGAAGGACAAAGCAGCCAAGACCAAAAAGTCGCGCGTCATGTCGTTTCTTCAATTTTATGAAGGCTTTATGATGGCCGCCGAAACTTTGGAGGAACAAGGGATGAAGCTTGATTTGACGGTCATTGACGTAACCGACAATACCTCTACGGCACAGAATGCCTTGAAAACAATTGAGAACCAAGACTTGGATTTGATCATTGGCCCTTTCTTCGGCAAGTCGTTCGATGTGATTGCGGAATATGCCAAAACCAACGGTATTGCCGTGGTCAATCCTATGACGACCCGCAAGTCGGTGATTGAAGACAGCCCCAACGTTATCAAGACGAAAGCAGGCGATGTGGGAATGATATTGACTATTTCTAACCTGGTGAAGAACTACTATTCTGATGCCAATGTGTTTATTGTCAGTAACGAAAAGCCGTCCGACTCTGTTTTTTTGAACCAGTTGGAACATCATCTGAATAAGGCCATCAACGAAAAGGTTACAGTATCAGGCAACGAGTTCCTCCAATTTGCCCGCAACGAAAGCGAACACCTTAAGATGGGCAGCCGTTTGGTACGGACCATCGACGTGGAAGGCCAAGTGTATTCCACGGGCGATTTCCAAAGAGGAAGGACACGTGAAATTGTCCTGTCCAATAAAGTGAAGCGTTACCCTTACGGCAAAATAGGTGATGTGAAGTCGCAACTTTCTGGAGTACGTGAAAATGTAATCATCGCATACGGCGAAGACAATGTGTTCGCCACGCAGATACTCAATTCGCTGACCCAATCTGCCGACCGTTTCCCCATCACTTTGATCTGCGCCCCTGATTGGCAGAAGCATGAGAAACTGTTGATGGACAACTTGCTGAAAATGAATGCTATTTATGTCAGCGACTTCTTTGTTGACTATAACAGCGATGAAACCAAACGTTTTGTGCTTCGTTTCAGGCAAAAGTATGTCGTCGACCCACAGCAATTTGCGTTTGAAGGCTACGACATAGGCTGTTATTTTCTCAACGCCCTGATGAAATACGGCAGCGACAACCTGATTGATTGCCTGCATTGCCATCAGGCTTCGATGTTGCATACCAATTACCGTTTCTATTACAAAAACTACATGAACGCAAAGGGGAACGAAGGTAAGGAAAACCTGTATTGGAGCCTCTATCAATACGATAAGGAAAACATCGAGCTTGTGCCCGTCAATCCGTTAAAAAAGCCTGAAACGAATGAATAAACTTGGCGGCTTGATGCTCCTGTTGACCGTTTTGGCGTTTGCCGCCTGCAATGAAGACGTGAAAAAGTCGTATTGGGAGAACGGCAAGCTGAAATCTGTGCTGCGCTATGAAGACGGAAGACTGAACGGCGAAAGCGTTTGGCATACGCAGCAAGGCGGGATGATGTCGCGTGCGGTTTATAAGAACGACACCCTTGAGGGTCGCTATCAGCGCTTCCATCAAGACGGCACGCTTGCAATGGAATGTTGGTACAAACACGGCTTGCGCGACAGCATCTGCCGTTCATATTCTGTCAATGGCAACCTGATTTCGGAAGACTATTATGCAGGAGGCAAACTCAATGGCGAGTCGAAAAAGTGGTTCGAAAACGGGCAGGTCTTCCAGGAAGGGCAGTATGCTGAAGGCATGATGGACGGCTTATGGTTCATTTTCTATCCCGAAGGCCAGTTGGCAGCCAAGGCAGAGTACGTTAGGGGAACAGGCAAGCAGGTTTGTTATGCGGAAGAAGGATACAAGTGCCTCGAAGTGCCTTATGCCAACAACCGGAAACATGGAAGGGAGATTTATTACAAACCCGATGGGAGTGTGTTAAGAATCGTTGAATATGAGCATGGTAAGGTCGTTGGTGAGGACAACCAACCATAAAACTGCCCTTTCTTAGAAAGGAAAAGAAAATATTTCAATTAATTTGGAATTTGTTCAAATAAAAGCCCTAACTTTGCACCGCTTTTAATAAAGAAGCTTTCTAATCACATTACATAAACCTTAAAAAGTCAAAAAATGAAAGTTAATGAAATTATGACCGCTCTGGAAGCCAAGCATCCGGGCGAAAATGAGTATCTGCAAGCAGTGCGTGAAGTGCTCGAATCCATTGAAGAAGTCTACAACCAGCATCCCGAATTTGAGAAGGCCAAGATCGTCGAAAGAATCGTTGAGCCCGACCGCATTTTCACGTTCCGCGTGACTTGGGTCGACCGCAACGGCGAAGTTCAGACGAACCTCGGTTATCGCGTTCAGTACAACGCCGCTCTCGGTGCTTACAAAGGTGGCCTCCGTTTCCACAAGGCCGTCAACGTATCCATGCTGAAGTTCTTGGGTTTCGAGCAGATCTTCAAGAACAGCCTCACTATGCTGCCTCTCGGTGGCGGCAAGGGCGGTTCCGACTTCGACCCTGTTGGCAAGACAGACGAAGAGATCATGCGTTTCTGCCAAGCTTTCATGTATGAACTTTGGAGAAATATTGGTCCCGACCAAGACAGCCCGGCTGGTGATGTCGGCGTAGGTGGCCGTGAAATCGGTTACCTATACGGTGCCTACAAGAAGATTGCTCGCGAGCACAGCACCGGCGCCATTACCGGCAAGAGCTATGGCTGGGGTGGCTCTCTGATTCGTCCCGAAGCCACTGGTTTCGGTGCCATCTACTATGTCGAGCGTATGGTGAAGCAAACCGGCGACAAGATGGAAGGCAAGCGTATTGCCCTTTCCGGTTTCGGCAACGTGGCATGGGGCGCCTCCATCAAGGCTACTGAGCTTGGCGCCAAAGTCGTTGCCATTTCAGGCCCCGACGGCGTTTGCGAACTGCCCAACGGTATCGACAATGAAATGATCGACTACATGCTGGAGATGCGTGCCTCCAACCGCAACATGGTTGAGGACATGGCCACCAAGTTCCCGGGCAAGGCTATCTTCACCCCTGGCAAAAAGGCTTGGATGGTGAAGTGCGATATCGCTTGCCCCTGCGCTTTCCAGAACGAACTTGCTGAAGCCGATGCTAAGGAGCTGATCGCCAATGGCGTGAAGTACGTTGCTGAGGTCTCCAACATGGGTTGCCAACCTGCCGCCATTGCCGCTTTCCAAGCCGCCAAGATCCCGTTCGGACCTGGCAAGGCCGTGAACGCCGGTGGTGTTGCCACTTCTGGCCTCGAAATCAGCCAAAACGCAGGTCATATCAACTGGACCGCAGCCGAAGTCGACCAGAAACTTCACAAGATCATGAACGACATCTATGACATGTGCGTTGAGTACGGCAAACAAGCCGATGGCTCCATTAACTATGTAAAGGGTGCCAACATTGCTGGCTTCATGCGCGTTGCCAAGGCCATGCTTGCCCAGGGTGTCATTTGATTCCTGAGGTCACAGGTTTTTGCAAGGCGGCTCACAAGGCCGCCTTGTTTTTTAGGAACCCTTGCTGACAAGCAATGAGTCCCAGCAATAATAATAACAATGTTTTGAGGCGCATAATAATGCCTCTACAGAAACGACCGAAATGAAACAAACAACCCAATGCTATCTGGAGCGCGACGGCCGATACCTCATGCTGCACCGCACCAAGAAGGTGAACGACGAGAACCACGACAAATGGATTGGCGTGGGCGGAAAGTTTGGAGAAGGGGAGAGCCCAGAGGACTGCATGCGCCGCGAAGTCCGCGAAGAAACCGGGTTTGAAGTTACCCGATGGCGCTATTGCGGTATCGTCACCTTCGTGCACAACATCTGGCCCCCCGAGCAGATGCACATCTTCGTCTGCACCGAATGGACGGGCAAACAAATCGCCTGCAACGAGGGAGACCTAGAATGGATTGAGAAACGACGGTTGCTGGACCTCCCTTTGTGGGAAGGCGACAAGATATTCCTTCGCCTCATCGATGGACATCAGCCATTTTTCTCTCTTAAATTGACCTATAAAGATGATGAATTGTCGGAAGCAGTGTTGAACGGAACGCCGCTGTCTGACTAATTATTTTTATCTTTGCGCCCTTATTCGATCGCAGTATTATGCACTTTCTCTATCCATCCATGCTGTGGGGGTTGTTTGCATTGGCCGTCCCGATAGCCGTCCACCTGTTCAATTTCAGGAGGCACAAGCAGGTGTATTTCAGCAATACTGCTGTTTTGCGTTCCATCCAACAGGAAAATGCCAAGACTCGCAAACTGAAGTATCTGATTACGCTATTGCTGCGTTGCCTTTTCATCACCGCTCTTGTGTTGGCGTTTGCCTTTCCATACAGGCCTGAGAAACAGATGAATGTTGATACGGAGGACAACCTCATCGGAGTTTATGTCGACAACTCGATGAGCATGAAAGGGCAGTCGAAGCGAACCACTTTGATTGAGGACGCGCGGCAGTCGGCTCGTGATTTGGTGCACAAACTCAATCCTACAAATCGTTACCTGCTGATGACCAACAGTTTCGAGATTCAGAACGAATACCCGATGAACCAAGAGGAGATGCTTGACCAGCTCGACCGGATGAACTCCGACGGTGCTCCCGTGCCCATGGGTGAGGTAATAGAACGTTTCCATATGCTGACCAATCAGCATGGCTTTTCGTCTTCCACCTTGTTTATCTATTCTGATTTCCAGGAGAACACTTTCAACCTGTCGGCGGCCAAGGCTGACACGGCGATGCAGGTGGTCATTGTTCCGATGCTTCCCGAGTTGAAAACTAATCTTTACATTGACTCGGTGTGGTTGGCATCGCCCATCTTGCAAGCCAACCTGACTAATGATTTGATGGTTCGTGTCGTCAACCAGGGAGATAAAGAAGTGAAAGGCTTGCCTGTCAATTTCACGATGAACGGTAAGACGGCAGCTTCTACGACGGTGGATTTGGATAAGAACAGCATGGCAGAGATAACAATGCAATTTGTGGTCGATAACATTGGTGAGCAATGTTGTAGTGTCTCGCTGATGGACCATCCCATCATCTTTGACGACACATACAATTTTGTTCTAAGTGTCAAGCCGAGGCTCACTGTGGTTGAGTTGGGAGAGGAGAGATCCAATTGCGCTTTGCTTTTTGAGGATGACGGGCAGTTCCGTTACCAGCTGATGGTGCCTTCGCAATTCGACTTGGGCACTATCGCCCAGGCGCATCTGCTCATTGTAAACGAAACAGCGGTGCTGAACGAGACCTTGCAACAGGCACTCTTGGATGCTGCGAACGAAGGGGCAAGCCTGATGCTGTTTCCTTCGGTTGACGACGTGAATAACAAGAACTATTTGTATCAGAGACTTGGATTGACTTTGGTTGAAGCAGACACTATTGCCAGTGCGGTAGAGAATTTGGCAATACAGCATGCTTTCTTCGAGGACATGATTCTGGATCTTCCTCAGTATCCTGACCTGCCTAAGGTGAAGCAACACATTAGGTTACTCTCCAACGGTGCCCCCACACCCTTGTTGTCCATGAAAAATGGCGACCCTCTTTTGCTGACCGTGGCTGTGGGGAAAGGGCAGGCCTTCGTGATGACCACTGCGCTCAATCCGGCATGGAGCGACTTTGCCGACAACGCCCTTTTCGTTCCGGTGATGGTCAAGGCTGCCTTTATGGGC
Source organism: Candidatus Limimorpha sp. (assembly GCA_041842265.1). Classification (GTDB taxonomy): domain Bacteria; phylum Bacteroidota; class Bacteroidia; order Bacteroidales; family F082; genus Limimorpha. The sequence goes on from JBGYWU010000061.1 coordinate 8,183, forward strand.
GGCAAGATGGGGCGAATTTCCTATACCATAGGAACGGACAAGATGATGGTGCTGAATGACTTGAACCTCCAAGGCAACCTTCAGTTTCTCTTCGCCAACGCCGACCGCAGCTTTGTGCTGGTGCCCGTGTCGGAAGTGCGCAATGGCAAAGTTATTCTATTTTTGAATGACTGTCTTCCCGAGGCAGGGTTTTATGATTTGCTCGTCAACGATACAGTGAACCGCATCATGGCATGGAATGATAGTCGTGTGGAGTCGAGAATGGATTTTGCCGACCTTGAAGACATCAAATCACTGTTCAATAACGCTGGCTTCAATGTGGCTGCAGTTGTTGACACCTCCGATTTTGCTATTGCCAACCCCATGGAGCTCATGGCCCACCAATCTTCGCAATGGAGACTCTTTGCTTTGATGGCGCTTCTGGCATTGATTGGTGAGATTTTGGTGCTGCGGCTTTGGAAATGATTTTTTCTAACCCCTGTATTGCCAAAAAAAGCTGTGTGCAGTATGCATGACACAAGTACTCCAAATTGAAACCATCGGCCTTTGCTTACAAACTTTCTCTGTTCGGACCGTGTATTCTTTTCCAAGCCTCCTGGCCAAAGAAAGTCGGGTGCTGAAAAAAATCTTTGGTATTCCTCTTTTGCAGCCAATGTGGACCGCCCGATTCCATTGTCCTGGTTATACATTATTGGCTATTGTCGATTAATGATTCCTTTTGTCCGTATTTCATGCAAATTTGCTACTTTTGCGCTTGCATTCCCGATTTGCAGACAACCACGCTGCAAATCTAAGGTTTGCGTATGAAAATGCTGATCCTTGTTCCGAAAGTTGGCGGTCGATTAATGTACATTTTCGATTTGATGTTCAAGCAGTTGATGGGCATCGAATACGAATTGACCACCGATGCTGAGCAGTTTATGACCTTTGATGGACCGAAACTGCAATACGGTACGCAACGCCTTGAAGACATGCCTTTTGTGAAGTCCGTTGACCTGCTTTTTGAGCGTCATATCCATGGGCAGTCGTTCCGAACGGTGGAGTTTGAAGATACTGTGGCTCCGTACGCCGTGTTCGGACAAGGCAATCTATTGCCTTTTGATGTGTTTGCAGCCTCGTTTTTTCTGGTGTCGCGCTATGAGGAGTATCTCTCCCAAGTGCGCGACCGGTTTGGGCGTTTTCCCGCTGAATCTTCTTGGATGTTTGAAAACGGGATGCTCCAAAAGCCGTTGGTCAACATTTGGGCTCTTGCCTTGGCCAAACGCTTGCGGGCCATCTATCCGGAATTGCCCCTCAGGAAACGTAAGTTTGAGTTCGTTCCTACCTATGACATCGATTCGGCATGGGCCTATAAGCACAAGGGCGCTTACCGCACCATAGGTGCCTTTTTCCGCGACCTTGCGGCAGGCAATCTCGATGAGATAAACCATCGCCATAAAGTGTTGCTGGGCAAGATGATAGACCCGTTTGACTCGTTTGGCCTGCAATTTGAGTTGCAGAAAACGTTCAAACTCAAACCGATTTATTTCGTTCTCTGCGGCGAATACGACACCAACGACAAGAACATCTCCATCCGCAAGCCCGCTTTCCAATCTTTGATCAAGAACTTGGGCGACTACGCCGATGTAGGCATTCATCCTTCGTTTTCTTCCTATCTCGACACCGACAAGCTGAGGAAAGAAATAGAAAGCCTTTCGGAAGTGCTGCATCGTCCGCTGACCAAAAGCCGGCAGCATTTCCTGCGTATGACCTTGCCTCTCAGCTATCAAAAACTCATAGAGTTGGACATCAGCGACGACTACACTATGGGCTTCGCCTCACAAGCGGGATTTCGCGCCGGAATCGCCGGTACATTCCCCTTTTACGACCTTGAGAATGATATGGTGACCCATCTTCAAGTCCATCCTTTTGCCCTCATGGACGGTACAATGCGCGACTACTTTGGCCTCAATGTCCAAGATTCGCTTGCCTTAGCCAAACACTTGGTGGATGAAGTGAAAGAAGTTGGAGGTACTTTTATTTACCTTACGCATAATGAGACACTTGGAGGCGAAAACCGTTGGCAAGGCTGGCCGGAGATGTATAAGGAACTATTAATGTACATTTCACAATGATTTCTTATCTTGAACATAAAGAAATAGACAAGAAGAAATGGGATGAAACCATCGCCCTTTGCGGCAATGTTTATGCATATTCTTGGTACCTCGATATTGTCCATCCCCAGTGGGACGCCTTGGTTCTCGATGATTATCAATCACTGATGCCTTTGACGGGTGGCAGGAAGTATGGAGTGAATTACCTCTACCAGCCCTATTTCGTGCAGCAACTCGGCATCTTCTCCTCACAATCCTCTACAAAAGAGTTGACAGGACAATTTCTGCAAGCCATCCCCAAGAAGTTTCGTTTCGCAGAAATCCGTTTGAACGAAAGCAACAAGCTCGACAATGACTCCCAAGGCGTTGAATACCATCGGAATGTGCTGCTCGACATGAACATGGGCTACGATGAGATTTATTCCAACTATCATAAAAACACGAAGCGGAATCTGGCGAGGGCAACCGCCAACCGGCTACAGGTGGTTGACACAGTGATTCCTTCCCATGTAGTGGCTCTGTTTCGCGGCAACCGTGGCGCCACTTTGGACAAATGGGGCGATGCCGAATACAATTTGATGACCGAGCTGGCTACTACAGCCACGCAAAAAGGGAATGCGTTCACCGTCGGTGTGGCCGAAAAATCTGTGTCCGAGTTGCTTAGTGCCGCCATCTTTGTCCAAGCCAACAACCGTGTAACCTTCCTGTTTTCGGGTCTCACGCAACAGGGTAGAGAGAAACAAGCCATGACTTTCTTGTTGGACCAAACCATCCGGAAATTGTCGAATAGCCCCACCACATTCGATTTTGAAGGCTCCGACGATGAGAATCTGGCGCGTTTCTACCTTGGATTTGGAGGCAATGAGGTGCATTATCCTTCCTACAGATTCAATAGAATGACCTTGCTTGGAAACGCCTTACTCAAGGTGTGGAAGAAACGGAAATGATGGATTTATTTTGTCTCTATTTGTTTTGTATGGGATTTTCTCCTATTTTTGTGGCAACAAAACCATATCGCTATGATAAAAATACATGACTTAGGCTTGACTGACAGTGTCTTCAACCAGATTATGGCGGAGCTGCGTGATTCAGTCATCCAACTCGACCGTATGCGCTTCCGCCGCAATCTGGAGCGCATTGGCGAGATTATGGCCTACGAAATCAGCAAAACATTAGGCTATGACGAGGAAGAGGTGTCCACGCCATTGGGTGTCAAGGTGATGCGCACAATGAAGGAACAACCTGTCATCGCCACCATCTTGAGGGCAGGACTCCCTTTTCACAACGGAATGCTCAACATGTTCGACCATGCCGACAGCGCTTTCATAGCTGCATATCGAAAATATGACAAGAATGAGGAGGATTCCCAAATTCGAGTGGAATATACTTCTTCACCTGGTTTGGACGACCGCATCCTCATCCTCTGCGATCCCCTGCTTGCCACTGGTGAGTCGATTGTGATGACACTTCAAGGCCTGTTGGAGGATGAAGAGCCCAAGGAGATCCATATCGCCTTGGCAGTGGCATCGCAAGAAGGGCTCGACTATGTTGTCCGCACTCTTTCACGCAGGCCCGTTACCATTTGGGTGGGCAGTATCGATGAGGAGCTGACGGCTCGTGCCTATGTCGTCCCGGGCATCGGGGATGTGGGTGATTTGGCCTACGGGGAAAAACGGTGATTTTTTTAGGGCGAAGGCTCTGGTAACAAGGAGACAACATGGCAGAAGCAAAGAAAAAACGCGATGGTTTCGGGTCGAAGATTGGCATTATTGCCGCCGCTGCGGGCTCGGCCATCGGATTAGGCAATATCTATCGCTTTCCCTGCGAAGTGGGCAACAATGGTGGTGCCGCCTTCCTGCTGGTTTACCTGGCTGTGGTTATTTTTCTTGGTATTCCCGTGATGCTCTCGGAGCTGGTCATTGGCCGGCGTTCCCAAAGTAACTCTGTGGGAGCCTTCAAGAAGTTGTCACCTAAGACGGCTTGGCCCATTGTGGGGTATTTGGGCGTGCTTTGTGGTTTTTTGATTTTTGCCTTCTATTCCACCGTCTCAGGTTGGACTTTGGAGTACATAGTCAAGTCTGTTACCAACTCGTTCCAGGGCAAGGACCTGGCCACCGTCGAGCAGGAGTTCGCTGACTTCCATGATATGGGTTGGCGCAACGTGATGTGGCAGGCAGTCTTTGTCTTCTTGACGGGTTTTGTGGTCTTTAAAGGCGTTCAAAACGGCATCGAGAGGTATGCCAAAATATTGATGCCCTTGCTCTTGGTCATACTTGTGGTTCTTGGCATTCGCTCAATGACCTTACCAGGGGCACGAGAAGGCCTCTCCTTTCTCTTCAAGCCCGATTTTTCGAAGATCACAGGAAAAGTGCTCGTCAGTGCCTTGGGGCAAGGCTTTTTCTCATTGAGCCTTGGTATGGGTGTGCTCATCACCTATGGGTCGTATGTCAAGAGGAGCGACAATCTGACCAGTACCGCCTCCTCGGTGGTGTTGGCCGACACGTTGATAGCCATCCTTGCCGGACTTGTCATCTTTCCGGCGGCTTTCTCGTTTGGTATCAAACCCGAAGCGGGCATGGGACTGGTGTTCAATACCTTGCCCATGCTGTTCAACCGGATGGCAGGCGGTTATTGGTTCTGTCTCATTTTTTTTGTGTTGCTCGCCATCGCCGCACTCACCTCGACCATTTCTTTGTTGGAGGTGTTGGTGGCATATCTCTCCGAGGAACTGCACCTGAAACGGCAAAGGGCTACGGTCATCGCTTGTTTGGGCACCATGCTGTTGGGCGCTTTTGCCTCTTTGAGTCTGATGAGCGATTCGCCTTTCATCATCGCTGGCCGTTCCATGTTCGGTTTGATGGACTTCGTCTCCTCCAACATCCTGTTGCCCATTGGAGGAGTGCTGATTGTCCTTTTCGTGGGGTGGCATCTCGGCAAGCTGAAGTTTTTCGGAGAAGTGACCAACGAAGGTGCGATAAAGTCTTCGCTGAAAAAAGTCATCTTCTTCATAATACGTTATTTGGCTCCCGTAGCCATCGCAATTGTGTTTGTCAGTGGATTGAATAAGTAGAAAGACTGGATTGCCCATCATGGAATCTGTGCGCAAATGGTTTTCTTTCAGTAAGGGCGAACGCATCGCCATCTTCTCGATACTGGTCGCCATTCTTATCCTGATTCTGGTCTCTCTGTTTTCCCCATCGCGCAAGTCGCTGAGCGACGAATCCTTGCATGATTTGGATTCCCTGTTGGCCTTGCGGCAGGCTGCCATCGAAACACAGCGGTTACGACA
>JBGYWU010000062.1:0-15180 GCA_041842265.1 Candidatus Limimorpha sp.
ATTGTCCTATACCAAACGCCAACATTTGATTGATGAAAATATCGGAAATCCTAAAACAGTAGGTAACTATTTACAGACATTGGAAGAGCACGGATTTTTGAAATCGGTAAAAGTTGGGAAAGAAAAATTGTATTTGAATGAACAGTTATTGAATATTTTAGAGAGAATATAGAACAAAAGCCCAACTGCCAACATAGGCTATAAGAAATGGCGGGTTCTGTGCTTCGTATGAAAGTTTTGTGGTAGGTTCAAGCGCAGTTCTTCGATTAAACTTTTGTACTAATAATCCTCCGCCTTCGACACAGCCCAAACTGTTAGCGGTAAGTTTGAGAAACCATTCAGTAATCTAAAAACGAACAGAAAACAATTAGGAAATATGATACCAGACTATCAAACATTGATGCTTCCGTTACTTAAACTTGTATCGGACGGACAAGAACACAAATACAGAGATTTGATTGAAAGATTGGCAATTGAATTTGAGGTAACGGACGAAGAAAGAAAAGAAGTATTGGCAAGCGGCACCCAAGCCATTTTTGACAATAGAGTTGGCTGGGCAAAAACATACCTCAAAAAAGCAGGACTTCTGGACTCTCCCAAACGAGGAACTTTCGTTATTACGGACCTTGGCAGACAGACTTTAAAAAATAAACCTGAGCGAATTGATGCAAAGTATTTAAGACAGTTTCCTGCATTTTTAGAGTTTCTGAACGCTTCACGAAATAACAACAAAACAGAGGACGATGAAACGACAACAATTGAGAACAACGAACAAACACCCGAAGAGAGCCTGGACAAAGCGTATCAAAGAATACGAAAATCTTTGGCATTGGAACTATTAAATAAAGTGATTGAACTGTCGCCGGCGTTTTTTGAGCGATTAGTAGTTGAACTTTTAGTGAAAATGGGATACGGAGGTTCAATTATTGACGCAGGAAAAGCAATTGGAAAAAGTGGCGATGAAGGAATAGACGGAACAATAAAGGAGGATAAACTTGGGCTTGACATTATATACATTCAAGCCAAACGATGGAAGTCAGGCAATGTAGTTGGACGACCTGAACTTCAAAAATTTGTTGGTGCACTTGCCGGACAAGGAGCAAAAAAAGGAATTTTTATCACTACATCAAGTTTTACAAAGGAGGCATTGGATTACACTCCGAGAAACGAGACAAAAATTATTCTTATTGACGGAGAACAATTAGCGCAACTAATGATTGACTACAATATTGGCTGTACAACACAACAGACTTATGAACTCAAAAAAATAGACAGTGACTATTTTGGAGAAGAATAAGACCTCATATAAAAGACTAGAAAGCCGAACCGCCAACATCGTATTGGCAATACGTGGGCTGCACGGATTCGTATCAAAGGAAGTGCAAAACTCAACTTCTGTATTTTGTGTCAAGTTCAATGCTAATAAACCCGCCACATAACCCAACTCATTGCCTGCGGCATCGCGCACAATCTCGCCGTTGCGACCCAATTGGAACACCTGTAAGTGATATTCCAAGCGGAAAGTGAAGATGATCACATCGTCGTTGGCTTGGAACTTGCCGTTGCCCCCCTCACGAGGAATTTGTTTTCGCCAATGCACAGCAGAGCGATAGGCCGGTTGGGCAGCCAAGAGGTTTCCAATGAGGCTTCTTCACGGATTTTTTTGGCGAAAAAGTCCAATCCTATCACGCTCCACGGGCCGAACCCTTGTCAGCGTTTCCCATGAGGAGAAGTAGAGATAATGAGACAAAGAGTAAAGGATGGATTTCCGTGGGGCAAAGGGCCAAGATCTTCAACCAATCGTCGCTTGGCAGCGACTTGATTCTTCATGGCCATGCCATGAGCTAAAATTTCTTCCAATACGATTCACGGGCTTTTATGGAAAACAAGAAGGAGCGTATCGCGGAAGGATAATAAGAACTCTCCTTATCTAAACGGTGCCATCACCCGATCAAAAATCCCATTCATATAAGCCAAGGCCATGCCGTAGTTGCTGATGGGGATGCCTTGGCTAACAAAAAGACTGGTGCGGTTAAGGAGCTGTTTGCGTGTGCTCATGCAGCCTCCGCACTGGATGGCCATGGCGTATTTTTCAGGATTGGCGATGGGCGACAAGCCCGACACATATTCGAAACGGATGTCCTTCCCAGTGTAGTTCAAAATCATGCGGGGCAATTTCACTCGGCCAATGTCTTCGCAGGTGCTGTGGTGGGTGCAGGATTCCAGCAACAGCACCGTGTCGCCGTCTTTCAACTGCGACAGATGTGGCGTGCCTTTCATATAGTTGTTGAAGTCGCCGCGCAGCCGCGCCATGACAATACTGAAACTGGTCAAAGGGATGTGGACAGGGACGATTTGGCTTACATAGCCGAACACCTGGCTGTCGGTAACAATCAAGGCGGGCCGAGGCATGTTGTCAAGATATGGCCGCAAAAGGGTCTCTTTCAGCACCACGCAGATGCACTCGTTGTCAAGCACATCGCGGATAGCCATGACTTGGGGCAGGATAAGCCGTCCTTCAGGTGCCTCGGAATCGATGGGGCAAACCAAAACCACCACCTCATTGGGGTGGATGATGCCGCCCAACAGCGACACGTTCCGGTAGGTACTCTCCGGAATGGTCTTTTTCAACAAGTCAACCAAGGGGGCAATGTCGTCTTTTTTTGCTGTGCTGAAGTTTAGGACTTGGGTGTTGTAGTTCTGCTCTATCATCGCTTTCAATACGGCAAGGAGCGGCTCTTGGTCGGATTTGTTGTGGATGATGAAAAAAGGCACCGCCAGTTCTTTCATGCGGCCGATAAGTTGCTTTTCCGGGTCGCCGAAGTTGTTCCCTGCGATGACCAAAATGGCACAGTCGATCTCCTCCAGCACCTTCATGGTCTTCTCCACGCGCTGCCGCCCCAGTTCGCCTTCATCGTCAATTCCTGCCGTGTCAATTAATATGCATGGTCCTATGCCAGTAACTTCCAGGCTTTTCTTGACTGGGTCGGTAGTTGTGCCGGCGGTATCGCTGACGATGGCGATAGGTTGTCCCGTCAGCAGGTTGATGAGGCTACTTTTCCCGCAATTTCTGCGTCCGAAAATGCCGATGTGCGGTCTCATATCTTTTGCCATAGAGCATATTTTTTGCAAAAATAGCAAAACCTATGCATATGGATGTTCGTATTTTGCCCTTGGAGAGAAAAAACAGCAATAGCAAGCTGGATTTTTGTCACCGCAAGCTGTGATAAACCCAGACAATTGTCCCCAAAAACATAGATTCGTCACTGTTTGTGCTGTTTTTGTCCCAGTTTTACCATTTTTGGCCACAATTTCGGAATATCCGCACCCCAATGATTTCTCATCCCGGCGCACTTGATATTTTTGCTTTGTATTTTCAATAATTCAAATGCGATGAGAAACAAGATTTGCACCTTTGGCGATTCCATCATGAGAGGCGTAGTGTCCGACGGGAAAGGCATTGACGGCAGACCCGTATACAGAATCTCTGAAAACAACTTTGTCAACCGTTTCCAGAACCGAATGGGGGTCAAGATATTGAACTATGCCTGTTTTGGAAGCACCACCACACAAGGCATGAAATATATCAATAGGTATGAATCGGAGGTGAAAAACACGAACATCGCCGTCTTCGAATTCGGAGGAAACGACTGCGATTACGAATGGGCCGCCGTTTCTGCCGATCCGTTGAAGCAACACAACCCCAAAGTAACACTTGATCGATTTGTGAGGCAATATCATGCCTTGGTCGAACGAATAAAAAACTTCAACATTCAGCCGGTAATTCTTTCCATGCCCATGATTGACCCCGACCGTTTCTTTGAGTCCCTTTCAGTGGGGTTGAACAGGGACAACATTCTCAATTGGCTGGGAGGCAAGACGATGCGCCTATACCAATGGCATGAAATGTACAATTTGGAGCTGTTCAAGATGGCCAACCGGATTAAGGTTCCCATCATTGACATCACTACCCCGTTTTTGGAAATGGTGAACTACCGCGACTATCTTTGTAGCGATGGCATACACCCCAACGAGAAAGGTCATGCGCTCATTGCCAATGCGCTGGCCGATTCCACCAACAACTATTTCATTTGAGTTTGAGACAGAAACGCGATACGGCGGCTCGTTTCAATTGTTTCACATACAAGCCATTGCGGTAAGCGAATGACACCATTGCCTTTTCAAAGAAGGCTTGTGATTTGCTCGTAATAGTTTTTGCTGACTGGTACCCTGGAAGCGGATGGCACATCGAGCACGGCATAAGTAAATTCCTTATCCTTTTGCAAGGCTTGAACATGGGTCTTATTGACATAATAGGAGCGGTGGCAACGCACGAGTCCGTTGCGGCTGCACAGGTCTTCTATGCGTTTCATGGTGTTTCGGATTGTACAATACTTCAATTCGTTTTGTTCCAAATACAGAATCTTGAGGTAGTTCTCCTCTGATTGGATGTACAGCACCGCATCAACAGCCACCACGAGTTTAAGGTTGTTGCGCTCGTCAAAAAAACGGATTTTTTCTTTCGAAGTGTCACGGGTTCTTTGTTCCAGAATGGAGTCTTTCTCCGTCAGCAGAAAATACAGGTGGATGGTCAAATAGGGAATGAGCATCAAGACGAAGAGATAGATAAGAGAGAGCCCGAAATAGGTGAAGAAGGCCTCCGTCTTTCTGGAAACCAGCCAAAAATACAGGGCGGTGAAGCCGGAGGAAAACACAATCTCACTCACTCCAAGAAGAAAATAGGAACCCCATGAAACTTCCTTCCCGTTCCAGTGCAACAGCATGAATACAAGGCGCGTGATCAGCATCACCAACAGCACAATACAAAAAACCATGGTCACATGGAAAGAGTATCGGTTGAACAGCAGTCCATAATTTCGGAAAGCACTTGGGAAAAACAGTAGCAGCATCCCGAAAACGTAGATTGGGACGAGAAAAACATGGAAAAAGAACCCTTTCTTCGATGAATATTCTTTGTGCAATTTGTACGTCATACGGAAGAGCTTGATTTCGCTGCAAAAATAATAAAATCTCCGACAAAAACATTGCGAATCATCCGCGACAATTCCAGAAGAATGGCGTGTTTTATAAAATATTGAAAAACAATGTAATATCCGACAGCAAACGACAGCAAACGCTTACATTCGACTACAAACGCTTAATCTTCGGCTCAGTCTTGACAAGTGTTGTTGTTTTGCATCGTCAAACCGAAAGGAGCGACACGAACTGACCAAACTTATCACAAACATCAAAACACACACTACCATGAGTACAATGAGAAATTCGGTCATGCTGATTGGCCGCCCGGGTGCAGAACCTGAAATGAGAACCTTCAACGAAAATCATGTCGTGGCTCGCTTCAACCTGGCCGTGAACGAGACACGCAGAAACGCGAAGAACAAGCTGGTGAAAACTACGCAGTGGTTCACTGTGGTCGCATGGAACAAGACCGCTGAGCGCGTAGCGCAAGTGGTGAAAAAAGGTAAGCAAATCGCCGTCAACGGGGCCTTGCGCAGCATCGAATGGACCGACAAGAACGGGAAACGCCACCTGTCAACTGAAATCCACATCAACAATTTTTCCCTCTTGGAGTGGGGAAAAGAACAAAACGACTAAGCCAAAACGACAAATCATTAATCACTAAAAAAACACCATCATGAGTACAATGAGAAATTCGGTCATGTTGATTGGCCGTCTGGGCGCTGACCCTGAAATCAGAAGCATCAACAACAGCAAGAGGGCGAGCTTCCGCCTTGCCGTCAACGAAGGGCGGAAAAACGACAACGGCGAATGGGTTGAGAACACACAATGGTTTCCCATCGTCGCTTGGGGGGCCATTGTTGACCGTATCGAGAAAACCTTAAGCAAAGGAATGCAAGTTGCTGTGGGCGGCAGTCTGCACAACAACGAATGGACTGATGACAAGGGCCAGCGGCACCTTGTCACCGAGATCTGGATCAGTGACTTTTTCCTCATGGAGAAGCCTAAAGAATGATTGCCGCTACGGGGGGGGGGGGCGGCCGTGCCCCCCTCGTAGTTATCCGGAAACTATAAACACTCGGGAGTCCTTCCACTTGCAATGCCGCAAGATTTCGTTGGTGAAATGCGTGCGGCTGCCTGCTTGTTCCAAGAGCTCCTTCGCCTTGTCGAACCGACGCAGTTCGCGGTAAATCTCGGGCAATTCCAAATCAATTTGCTCTTCGGGATGTTTTTCGAGCAAGACCAGGAGGCGTTTTAGGTTGTCTGTAAAGTCTTTATGGTTCTTGAGAAAAAGTTTTTCACCCTCAAGAATCAACTTTCTGTTGCAATGCCATACCCCGAAACTCATGAAACCATTCAACCAATATCTCAGGCGCACATGCTGGTGGTTGCGGTGCAAGTTGTTGTAGCCCCACCAAAGGAAGCGGCGCAGATAGATCTCCTTCTTCGGGTCGTAGTGGCTTTTCTCCAGAATGGTCTTGTAGTGGTTGATCAGCGCTATCTTCCCTTTGTTGTCGGAGAAACTGATGCCGAAGAAGCGCCAGATGTTCCAGGAATAAACCTCTACATCGGGCTTTTCGTAGGTAATCAGCGGCTCGACTGGATTGTCAATCCAAAAGACATGGCCGCACGCCGGACACATGATTATCTTTTGTGGTGTGGTGATATAGTTGTCGTTCAGTACTTTACCATCGGAATACAAGATGGACTGGTTGACCAACTCGGCTTTTAGGTTGCGACCTTCAAGCCAGGCTTGGCAATGGGGACATTGAAAATAATACGAGTCGAATTTCAGCATTTTCTATCTTGTTTCTCGGTCGGTAAAAGTAAGAAAAAAAACTTCATTCCTTGAAAGCGGAATCACTTCCTGCCAAAATCGGCTGGAATTTCCCCCCAAATCTCCGTTTTCCACTTCAAAACCGGCACCTCGATGGTGTTCTCGTTGAGCCATTTCTCGGCGCGGTCGATGAGTTCGAAGAGATAGGCGTTTTTGTCGTTGGGTTCTAGCTTGGTCTTGCACTTCTTCTGCTTGACCCAAAGCTGAGCGTTGTAGGAATCGCTGTAGATGGGATATTGTACCCTCTTTTGCTTCTGCCACGCCAGGGCATGGACGATGGCCAGAAACTCACCGATGTTGTTGGTGCCGTTCTCAAAGATGGGACTTTTGAACAAAACAACTGTTGTGGCAGGCCGCGTGCCGAAATCCACAAACAGTCCTTGGTACTCCATCTTGCCGGGGTTGCCAGAGCAGGCAGCGTCAACAGCGATGGCCGGACTGACGGGCTTCTCCTTGACTTTCGTCAAATCGACTTGCGGTGTCGTGTTTTTCTCAAATCCCGTGAAGCCTCTTGCAAAAGCATTCTCGGCACTGGCCTTGTCGGGAAAGCCTTTGTACAACGCTCCCGCAAAGCCCCCTATCTCCTTCTTGCAAGCCTCCCAGCGGTCGTAAACGCCCGGGTTGCGGCCTTTCCAAACTACATAATACTTGTTTTTTGCCATGGGCGCAAAAATAGGGAATATTTGGAGAAAAGATGAAATGTTTCTTTTCTCAGATTATTCCAAAAACCGATAGACCCAAGCCTCAAGTTGCGCGACCGAATTGGGACGAAGCAGTATCTCGCGCTCGGCGTTGAGCAGGTAAATGGTTGGCGTGGCAAACACATGATAGTCTTTCACCGTTTTGCTCTCCCATTTTTGATAGTCGCAAATGCTAATGAAAGGGAATATCTCGCAGAATGACCTGAAAGCCTTTGCTTCTTCGTCGAGGGAGACAACAATCACTTCCATGCCAAAGGATTTCAACTTGTCGTAAATCTTTGCCAATTTCAACAACTCCTGTGGACACTGCAGGCACCAACTTGCTCCAAAAACAACGACATTGTATCGGCTTTTTAGGTCTGAAAGTCGTTGAGGTGCAGTTTCGTAGCTTAGTGCAATCACCTCGCCCTTGAAGTCAAAGTTAGGGGCGGTGTTGCCTTTTTTCATAGCGCGGTAGCTCTCCAACTGCGCGGAAAAATCATTATCAAGCGTGCAGCCTTGCTCGTTCAATAGTTTCAGCGCGAGATGTTCGGATGACTTTGAAAGACTGCGTTTCTCCAACAGTTTGAACAGATAGGCAGAAATCTCATTCAGTTTTTTCTCGTCTTGAATGAGGTTATCAACCATAATGTCAATGGATGTATTCATTTCTATAAAAACGGAATCCAACGGACGACCGCTATTTTCGATGAGCCAAAAATGCGCCTCGATGAGGTCAGCCAGCAGTCCGCTTTTCTGCAATCGGACATCGGCGTGGTCGATGTTGCGAAATGCGGCGATGGCGCTGGGGATTTCTTCGGTTTGGTATTGCGCGATGGTTGCCACAGATGTTACCAGTTTTCGTATCGGCAGATACCATTTGATGTATGATTTGTCAGGCAACCTTTCCACAAACAGACGGTCTTCGTCCATAACGCGTTGCTTCTCGCGGAAGATGGCCTTTTGTGCAATATCGTTTTTCGCGAAAAGCGAATCTTGTGTGTAAATCTTATCAAGATAACGCCAAGCACTCAGGGCTTGTTCGCGGCGGGGGTGTTCGGCGGCGTATTGGGCAAAAGATTGATTTTCTGTACCTGATACAATTTCAATCTTGTCAACAAATTCAAAGTTTTCGCCTTTGAGTTGAAGATTTTCTCCCAAATCAAGCACTGCAAGGTATGAACTGCCGTTATCGGAAATGAGCATACCCATTCCATAGTCTTTTTCGTTGAAATTGAGGGAGAATTGTCCGTTTTGGTCGACCATCACGCTGTCAATCGTATAGGTGTCGAAACCGGAAAACCCGACGAGTTTTACAAGTTGTTTTCTCAAAGAGGAAAATGTGCCTGACACGCTTTGTGCAGGCACATTCATGGTTATGGACAAAATGACTCCAAAGACAAATGCCTTTTTCATCTGCTGTCCTTAGTCTTTGATACAACGCACGGAATAACCGTAGGCGCGGAACGGAGAATAGAACTCAGCATGTCCCATATCGAAGTTGAGACGTGAGGCTTTGGTTCCATTCACGGTGCTTGTCCAATAGAAACCGTTGCTATCAATCAAGTACAATTGTCCGTTGTATTCAACATTATAATAACGTCCTCCTGCACAAGGCAGTTTCAGCACTGAGTTGATGGCGCCCTCATAGTCGAGGCTCGACCAAGTGTCTCTTTCTGCTGTCCATTCGGCTTCCGTCGGAACGCGGAAACCTGCGGGGCATGGATTGTTTACACCGTTTACGCCTTGCCACAAGTTATCGTTTTGGGGGCTGCGCCAGTCGTAGGGTGTGCCATTTGTCAAAATGAAACTACCGTGTCCCGGATTGTCGGTGCTGCTTAGTGTCGTTGTGGTACCCGATGTGCGCCGTTGGTGTCCATCGTTGCCGCGCCCCCATTGGTACAGAAAGCCATAAGCTTCCGCATCGGTCATGCTTGTGGCCACTCGTGTTGCACCAAGGTTGCGATCCATCCACTCGGCACCAGTAACAGGATTAATGACGGTTTGGACATCTCCGCTTGCGCTGCCTACCCATGTCGGCTTGCCGTTGACCATTTGCAAAGTGGCACCTTCGCTGCCCGCTTCAAGGATGACCCACGATGTGCCGTCCCAATATTGCATATCGCCAGTGTGGTCGCCGGCGGGTACATTCCCTGCGTACAAAGCATAAGGGACGCTCATCATCTGGCTTGTTCCCGAAATGGTGTAGTTAGTGCCTCCGCCGATAGCAGTTTCCGTTTTGACGAAATAAGGGCCGTTTGCCCAGTCAATCGTTGCGAAATTGCCGCTGACCACGGTGCCTTCGCCTATGGCAATACTTACTAAGCCATTGCCATTGGTGTTGGTGTTTTGTGTTTCCACATAAACGGCAGTCCCATTTTCCGAGCCCTTCAAAATGCTAATACGCATTCCGATTTGGGTATTCGCAATCAACTCGCTGCTGTTGTCGCGCACGACGGCCTGATAACTCATCTTGTAAGGCGTTTGTGCAATGAGCGAGCCAAACGCGAAAATGGCTGTCAAGGTAATGATTAATCTTTTCATACTCGGTTCTTATTCTTTAATGATTTTGAATGCCTTAAGTTCTTTGTTCCCGTCGCTTGTCGTGATGAAATAAGTAGCAGACGGCATATTGCCCAAGTTGAGATAAGTTTCGGTGCCGCTTATCCTTCCCGACATAAGAAGTTTTCCCGTTTTGTCGAACAGTTGGTAATGGGCATTTGAAAATTGCTCAACAGAAGGGAATGTCAGGTGCAGGCGGCCGGAAGTGGGGTTGGGGTGGACGGTAAGGTTGATTTCTTCTCCTTGTTCGTTTACCGAAACCGTTGAGATTTCGTAAGGCTGCTGCACGCCGGTAACCACCGACCCTGATGTGCCTTCGGAAATGGCGAAAAACGTTTGTCCCACCGAGAAACTTATTGAGCCTTCAGTGCCGACAGCGTTTCCGCCGCTTGCGTGAATTCCTTCTTGGGCATGAAGCCCAGTTGAGAACAGCAATGCTACGAGAAAAAGCCCGATTTTGGTTGTTGTTTTCATTGCATTTTGGAAAGTTCCTTTTGTTCATTTCTCCTAGCCCTCAGCACGGGCAGAGCCTATTAACCCGCACATTGGACACAATTACTTAATAAGTATGCAAAAATACGAATTAACCCAATGCGAAGTCTTTTTTCAAGGCAATTTTATTTGTTTTTTGTTGTCAAAAAGTTTTCAAATGTTGTATCTTTGCAGCCGCAAAACAAACCGCCGTACATCATCTGAGATGAAGACAATGCGTTGACATCGAAGTTGGTGCGGGAATCAACCATCAATCTGATCCGGAGGTATTCAAATGGAAAGGAGAATAGGCACAGTCCTCATTTATGTGGAAAACAGGGAAGTCGCACCCCAAGTCAACGCGGTGCTTACCCGCCATTCGGACATCATCGTCTGCCGCCAGGGTTTTCCGCGAGGTTCATACAGCATCATTTCCGTCATCTTCGAAGGCAATACCGATGAGATAGGTTCCCTTGCCGGCCAATTGGGCCGCATAGAAGGCATCGAGGTGAAGTCGGCTTTGTTGAAAACTACTCAAAGACAATCTAAAAGTTAGGCAAAATGCAATTTCATCCGGAAAAATGCCGTATCCCCGACGAACCCAACCGCCCTTTCATCGACTCGCAAGAGATTTGGGATTACATCAACAACGCCAAAAGCACACCGGAGCGTGTGCGTGAGATTATTCAAAAATCTTTGGATAAGAACCGTCTGACCATGGAAGAGACCGCCGTCCTTGTCAACACTGCCGACCCCGAGCTGGTGGAAGAGATCAAGGAAGGCGCACGAGAGCTGAAACGTCGTATCTACGGCAACCGCATTGTGCTCTTCGCTCCGCTGTATGTGGGCAACTATTGTGTCAACAACTGCAATTACTGCGGTTTCCGCTCGTCGAACAAGGAACAAATCCGTACTACTTTGACCGACGAGGAGCTCATCCGCAACGTGGAGGCCTTGGAGGAAGATGGTCAGAAACGCCTCATCCTCGTCTATGGCGAGTCCCCGAAATACCCACCCGAGTATATCGCTCACACGGTGAAGGTTACCTATGCCACCCATAAGGGCAAGGGTAGCATTCGCCGTGTCAATATCAACGCCGCACCATTGGATGTGGAAGGCTTCCGCATTGTGAAAGAGGCCGGTATCGGAACTTACCAGATTTTCCAGGAGACATACAGCCCAGAGGTTTACAACGACTATCACCCGAAAAACACCTTGAAGGGCGACTATAATTGGCGCCTGACCGCCATGGATCGCGCCCAGCAGGCCGGCATTGATGATAATGGTCTTGGCATCCTCTTTGGCCTCTACGACTGGCGCTACGAGGTGCTGGCCATGGTCCGCCACACCAACCACCTTGAGGCTTGCTTCAATGTGGGGCCACACACCATCTCCTTCCCCCGCATCAAAGACGCTTCGGGATTGAACATCGACCCGAAGTATTTCGTTGACGACGAGACCTTTGAAAAGATTATTGCCATCTTTCGTCTGGCCGTACCTTACACAGGCATGATTCTAACTGCCCGCGAGGATGCGGCTTTCCGCGCCCGCGCAATTGAATACGGTATTTCGCAGATTGACGGCGGCACCAACCTGCAAATCGGCGACTACAAATACCACCACGAGGAGGAAGAGAAAAACAGCGACAAGCAGGAGAACCAGAACCTGCACCGCGAACAGTTCAAGATTGGCGACGACCGTTCCTTGGGCGACATCATCGATGAGCTTTTGGGCCACGACTTCATTCCGAGTTTCTGCACGGCCTGCTACCGCCTGGGTAGGACTGGTGAGCATTTCATGGAATTTAGCGTGCCGGGCTTCATCAAGCGCTATTGCACCCCCAATGCCATTCTGACACTCTCAGAGTATCTTGTTGACTATGCCACACCCGAAGTAGCCGAAAAGGGCTGGAGATGTATCGAGAACAACTTCAAGAATGTCGATCCGAAGTTTTTGGACGAGTTGAAGAGCCGTATCGAGCGTATCAAGGCGGGAGAAAGGGACTTGTACTTCTAGAACCAAGGTCGCTACTGCTTCATGAGCTTGCAGTTGCTGACGGCAGCCCAAGCACCCAAAAGAGGCGACAGGCAGACCAATGAGGCTTAACCGAAAAAAGGGAAAGGTGTCAGGGAAATTTTCCCTGACACCTTTCGTTTACTTATCTATAAACAGTTTTACATGCTGATTTTCAATCCTACAAAATAGGTGCGAGGCAAACTTGGGCCATAAATGTAGCCGGCATCGCGAAGGGCTCCTTTGTCAAAGTCGTTTTGGTAGGAATTCAAAATGTTTTGCACACCGCCGTTGAGTTGCATGGCGGTACCTAAACTTATCGGGAGGTCATAGCTGAGTTTGATGCCAAGGTCGAAGAAAGAGGGAGTCAGCGTTTCGCAGTCTTTCTCGACGAATCCGGCGAAATGTTGCACCAGCATAGGGCCTGTGTATACCGCTGATACAGAAGCCTGAAAGCGACTTGTAATAGGACAGAAGGTGGTGAGATAGCCATAATGGTCAGGGGTGCGGAACATGCGACGTTGGGGAGCTATCTCGGGGTTCTCACTCCATGTCTCGGGTTCTTTATAGCGGCTTTGCTGCCAAGTATATCCTGCCTGAAGGCTGAAATCTTTTCGCTTGAGCTGTGCCTCAACATTGATACCGCCAACATAGGCTCCTGTGCCGTTGCAACGCTCGAGGAGCAGGTTGCCCTGCTCATCGGAACCATTGGGACGAAGTACAAATACATCATCGAGACTGGTGTAAAAGCCTTCCGCCAACAAATTGAAGTCAAAGGAACCAAACTTGTGCTCCCAATCGATGGAGCCGCTGAAGCTGTGGCTGTATTCGGGCCGAAGGTCGGGACTGAGGCTGATGAGTGCCACTTCACCTCCTACGGCCATGATGTGTAGGTCTTCGTCGAAGGCTTGTGGGGCGCGGAAACCCGAAGAATAGCTGAGTCGTGTGGTAATCGATGGCAGTGGTGACCAACGCAGGTTGGCCCTTGGGCTGAGCACAGGTTTTTCCATCAGGCTATGCTTGTCGGCGCGAAGGCCAAGAAGAAGGCTGAAACGCTTGTTTTTCCACTCATTTTGAACAAACACGCTGGCAATGTCGGCGTTTTGCTTGACAAGGCGGTCGTAGGCAGGCTGTTTGTCAACGAGGTGGTTGGTGGACCATTCGGAACCGGCCATCAAAGTGGCGGGCATGAATAAGAGGCGGCCGAATTGATAGGAAACTTGTGTGCCAACGACAGAACTGAAATCTTTAGAAGTTCCATAAGCATTCAAATCATGCTGGGTGCCATAGTAGGTGTTGCGGGCGATTGACTGCAAAGAACCGAATACAGAAAGTCGGAAACGGGTATCATAGCTCATAAACTCATAGTTAAGGCCGCCGCCCTGCACATGGTGTTCGGCTTGTTCGGCCACTTGGCATAGATGCGGTTGCAGCATGACACTGTCGCCTCCACGGCGAAACTCGTACAGGTTGTGGTATTCGACATTCAGTTTAGAACGTTGGCCGAATTTGTAATATGCCCGTGTGCCGATGTTCATGGCGCGTTGTTTTCCCAACTCCGAGAAACCGTCGCCATCATGGTCGTAGCTCTGGCGAGTATGAGTCGATCCGAAAATGTAGGCACCGGCTTTGTAGTCAGGAGAAACCAGGGTGGCATTGAAGGAGCTGACGTTGTTCCATGACTTTCCTCCGATTAGGTTGGTCGTGTGTGCGACTTCCAAACCTTTTTTGACCGGTTCGCGCGTGATGATGTTGATGACCCCTCCAATGGCATTGGCTCCGAAAAGTGCCGAGCCTCCGCCTCGGATAATCTCTACACGGTCAATCATTGATACAGGAATCTGTTCGAGGCCGTACACTCCTGCCAAGGCGCTGAAGACGGGGCGGCTGTCGATGAGGATTTGCGAATACTTGCCTTCCAATCCGTTGATGCGCACCTGGTTGGTGCCGCAGTTTTGGCAAGTGTTCTCCACCCTTAGCCCTGGTTGGTAATTCAAGCCTTCGGCCAGATTGGCGGCATTGACATGTTCGAAGGTGAGTGGTGCCAATACGTTGACTACAGTGGAGGCTTCGCGGCGATTCACCTCCAAGCGGTTGGCCGAAACCACCACATCTTGCATCATTTTTGTGTCGGATTCGATTTCGAAATTTACTTCTTTGCTCTTTCCTATTTCTACCAACACTTCTCTCGCGACGGTCTTGTAGCCCATGCACGATGCTTCGATGACGTATTTGCCTTCTGGCAGATTGGTGAGATAGTAGTGGCCGCTTTCATCGGTGGAGGTGCCAATCAAAGTACCTTTCAGCACCACATTGACGTAGGATAGGTGTTGGCCTGTGTTCTTGTCTAATACATGGCCGAAAACGTTGGCATCGGTGGTTTGAGAGAGGGCGGCCGTGCTGAGACCCATACATAGTAAGGCCATCAACAGGCCTTGTTTCATTCTGTTTTTACTCATTAGTTTATACTTTATTAGATTTGAACTGATTGCTCTGTTTTTTTTTCCGTGGCAAAAATAGCGCTTCTTTTGATGGAGAAAAATCCCTATTTATTGGGATAATAACAAACAAAATACAATTTGTGGTGGCTTGGTTTGATGAAAAAGCCGTGGTTTGCGAATCTATGCGATGAATAAG
>JBGYWU010000063.1:0-6638 GCA_041842265.1 Candidatus Limimorpha sp.
ACTTCCACTTTCACCTTGCCTTAGACCGTCACGACCCTGCCGCCGACACAGCAGGAGTGCAATACACCGCAGGCTTTGTACACCAAGTGATGTTTGACACCTACCTGAAAAACCATCCCTCGCCAGAGGAAATCGAATACTACATGTGCGGCCCAGGCCCGATGAGTGAGGCCGTGGTCGACATGCTCGACAATCTTGGTGTTTCGCCAGAGAATATCTTGTATGATGATTTTGGCGGATAAACGCAAAGAAGTAAATCGATTTGATTTTCAAAAACAAGGGATATTCCCCTCAATTTTCCTCTGATTTCCACAATTTGGAATATCGTTTCATCTAATAACATGGGCGCAGACACAAAAAAAACAGCAGTTCCAACTATTACTCAAAAAAAGCATCATGCCATCGACTGAGAATTACTTGAGTTTCATTCTCGACCAGCTTTCGGGATTGGACGGCATTACTCATCATAAAATGATGGGCGAATACATCATCTATTACCGCGAGAGGGTCCTTGGCGGCATTTACGACAATCGTTTCATGATAAAACCAACGAAAACTGCACTCGAGATGATGCCTGAATCAGAAATGGACAAGCCATACGAGGGTGCCAAGGAAATGCTTTTGGTTGATCAGGTGGAAAACCCTGATTTCTTAACAGAATTGGTCTTGAAGATGTATGACGAATTGCCCGAGCCGAAAAAGAAAAAGCAAATGTCCGAAACAAGCTTGAAGATGAGAAAATAGTGATATTATCACCTGTTGGTAAGATGAAAAAACTCCCCAAATGCCGAGAGTTTCTCAATAAACAGGCGAACGTTTCCCCGCGTATGTTGTGGGGACAATAAATATAAAAGACAGGCGGAAGGCTTATTGGGCCGGCTCCCACTTGCAGCGGACGGGCGACACGATGGCACCCTCTTTCCTCAAAGCATCAAAAGCCTTGTCAACGATTTTGCGGTCGAGACCGGTCATTTCGGCCACTTTGCCAGCGTTCACGGGCTGTCCAGCCTCGCGCATGGCTTGCATCACTTGTTCTTTTGCTTCCATTTCAGTGTAGTTTATTGGTTTGAATAACGCCGCAAAAATAGGAGTTTCTTCAATCCAATTGCCGTTCATTCTAAAAAATAAGTATCTTTGCCCAAAATTTGCAGATGAAAAAATATAAAGTTGGCATTATCCTTTTCTTGGTCTTCGAGGCCATCGCTGTTTCGTTGTGGCTGGTCTCCGGCAATCTTTTCTTTCTGTTGAATTTCTCTTATATCGGCACTTGCATTGCTGTTGGGGATATACTTATGGCGAAAAGATGGAAGTACGCCCGCGAGTTTGTCCAATTCGCCGTGGGAAGCTACATGCTGGTGTTCCTTGGACTTATTTGTCGCGAGAACATGCAGATGGAGGGATTCTGGTATTACCTGCTATCCGGATTTTTTGGGGCGGGTGTGCTGCATTACGCCATCGCCAAGATTTTCGGTCCGCTGCTGTTTGGCCGCGGATGGTGCGGCTATGCCTGCTGGACGGCCATGATCCTTGACCTATTGCCCTACAAAACACCTGCAAGCCCAAGGGAAAGCATGGGTTGGATGCGTTATGTCATGTTCGGCCTGTCGCTCGCCTTGGCCGTTCTGCTTATGTGCTTGGGCAAAGCAAACAAAACCACAATGTTTTATCTTTTCGTGGCGGGGAACTTGTTGTATTATGTAGTGGGAATCATCCTTGCTTTGACCTTAAAAGACAACCGTGCCTTCTGCAAATACATTTGTCCGATAACAGTCTTTCTGAAACCGATGAGCTATTTCTCTTGGTTACGTATCAAATGTGATGAAGAAAAATGCATCCACTGCGGCAAGTGTATAGAGGTTTGCCCGATGGAAGTGGAAGTCAACCGCAATTCGCGCAACCGAAAGAACGCCACCGAATGTATCCTTTGCCAAAAGTGCAAGAAAGCCTGTCCTGTTAACGCATTGAAATAACCCCAATATGAACATCCCAAAAATCCATTCCATCTCGAAGAAAATCCTCGTTGCCCTTTTGGGTACATTCCTCAGTCTTTTCCTGCTTTTCCACGCCAGCGCCAACCTCTGTATTTTGCGCGACGACGGCGGTGCTTGGTACAATGCTTTTTGCGATTTCATGATCAGCAACTATGTCGTGAAAGTCTTTGAGATTGTGCTGTTTGGGGCATTGTTGTTCCATATTGCCCTGACACTTTGGTTGGCCATCATCAACCGTTTGGCTCGTCCCCAAGGCTACCGCAAACCCCAACGGTCGAAGACACATACGGGGTCCAAACTGCAAGTATGGACGGGCATTCTCATCCTCGCCGGACTCATCATTCACTTTTCGCACTTTTATTTCGTAAAACTCGGTCTGGTGGACGGCAATCTCAACTTTTACGAGCAGGCCCGTCAACTATTCCGGATTCCATATATCGCGACAGGTTACTTGTCGTTCTTTGTCGTGGTATGGTTCCACATGCGGCATGGTTTTGCCGCCATTTTCCAGACTCTCGGGCTTTATAATTACAAATACGGCAAGGCCATAGAAATCATAGGCATCATTTATGCCACCATGGTCTGCCTGATGTTTGCAGCCGTAGTCATAGGGGTTTGTTTTGGACTATAAAATCAATTCAGTGGGATGTGGAATGAACCTTGCCGATAAAATAATTCCGGATTCCATATTAAATAAGATATACTAAGCTATGAATCTTGATTCTAAAATACCTGCCGGTCCGCTCGCCGAAAAATGGACCAATTACAAAGCCACTCAGAAGCTGGTCAACCCCGCCAACAAGCGCAAACTTGACATTATCGTTGTCGGCACCGGGCTGGCCGGAGCCTCAGCAGCAGCCTCATTGGGCGCCATGGGCTTCAACGTAGATATCTTCTGCATCCAGGACTCACCGCGTCGTGCTCACAGCATTGCCGCCCAAGGCGGTATCAATGCGGCCAAGAACTACCAGAACGACGGCGACAGCGTGGAACGCCTTTTCCGCGACACCATCAAAGGTGGCGACTACCGTGCTCGTGAGGCTAATGTTTATCGTTTGGCTGAAGTCAGCAATGCCATCATCGACCAGTGCGTGGCTCAAGGCGTGCCTTTTGCCCGCGACTATGGCGGACTGTTGGACAACCGCTCATTCGGCGGCGCACAAGTCAGCAGAACCTTCTACGCCAAAGGGCAAACGGGGCAACAGCTGCTACTCGGCGCATACGGCGCTTTGAGCCGCGAGATAGCCCATGGCGCAGTGAAACTCCATACGCGCCGCGAGATGATGGATCTTGTCGTGGCTGACGGTTACGCCCGGGGCATCATTGTCCGCAATCTTGTTACCGGAGATTTGGAGCGATACGCCGCCCATGCCGTGGTACTGGCCACCGGTGGCTATGGCAACCTCTATTACCTCTCCACCAACGCCATGACCAGCAACGGAAGCGCGGCTTGGGTATGCCACCGCAGAGGTGCTGCTTTCGCCAATCCATGCTATGTGCAGATTCACCCGACTTGCATTCCTGTCCACGGCGATTACCAGTCGAAACTCACCCTGATGAGCGAGAGCCTGCGCAACGACGGACGCATTTGGGTACCCAAGAAAAAGGAAGATGCCGAAGCCATTCGTGCGGGCAAGCTGAAAGCCATCGACATCCCTGAAGAAAGCCGCGACTACTATCTGGAACGCCGTTATCCCGCCTTCGGCAATCTCGTCCCCCGCGATGTAGCCTCACGTGCCGCCAAAGAACGCTGCGATGCCGGCTACGGCGTAGGCAAGGGCTACGCCGTCTATCTCGACTTCGCCGATGCCATTCATCGCTTGGGCAAAGAGGCTGTTGAGCAGAAATACGGCAACCTCTTCCAAATGTACCAAAAAATCACCGCAGAGAACCCATACGAAACCCCGATGATGATCTATCCCGCCATCCATTACACCATGGGCGGCCTTTGGGTGGATTACGAGTTGCAGACCACCGTCCCAGGACTTTTTGCCGCTGGCGAGGCCAACTTCTCCGACCACGGCGCCAACCGTCTCGGTGCCTCAGCCCTGATGCAGGGACTGGCCGACGGTTATTTTGTTTTGCCCTACACCTTGCAGAACTGTCTCGCCGAACAAATCTACGTGGGCAAAATCCCAGTCAATACACCTGAGTTTGGCACAGCGGAAGAGGCAGTGCAACAACGCATTAACCGTTTTTTTGAGATTGGCAGGACTACGCCCAAAGACCGTCAAAATACCGTTGACCATTTCCACAAGGCTCTGGGCAAAATCATGTGGGAATATTGCGGCATGGCACGCAACACCGAGAGCCTTACGAAAGCCAGGAAACTGGTTTCGGAAATGGAAGTAAAATTCTGGGAGGAAGTCTTCATCCCTGGCACCGCCAATGAATTCAACCCTGAATTGGAGAAAGCCTGCCGTTTGGAGGACTATTTCGAATTGGCACAACTCGTCATCGCTGACGCCATGCACCGCGAGGAGTCGTGTGGCGGACATTTCCGCACTGAGCACCAGACCGATGAAGGCGAGACCATGCGCGACGACGAACGCTTCATGTATGTGGCGGCGTGGGAATACCGCGGACACGGCCAACCCGAAACTATGGAGAAGGAGCCGCTCAAATACGAACACATCCAAATCACAAACAGAAACTATAAATAAGAAAGAGACCCACACCCCGAAGTACCGTGTCTCGCGTTAGGAACCGATAACTATGAACTTCAAACTGCATATTTGGCGTCAGGAGAATGCCCGTGCCAAAGGCCATTTTGAGACTTATCCTTTGGATAGCATTTCACCCGACTGTTCTTTCCTTGAGATGCTTGACATCTTGAACGAGCGGCTCGTCAACGACCATGTCGCCCATCCCGTCTGCTTTGACAACGACTGTCGCGAGGGCATCTGCGGCATGTGCGGGCTCTACATCAACGGTCGACCCCACGGCAACGACGATGGCATCACTACCTGTCAGCTCCACATGCGCAAGTTCCGCGATGGCGACGATATTTGTATTGAGCCTTGGCGCGCCAAAGCCTTCCCCGTCATCCGCGACTTGGTGGTGGACCGCTCTGCCTTCGACAAAATCATCCAGGCAGGAGGCTACATCAGCACCACCACAGGTGGTGTCCCCGATGCCAACACAATTCCAATCCCAAAACACAAGGCTGACATGGCGATGGACGCGGCTTCATGCATCGGCTGCGGTGCCTGCGTGGCGGCTTGCAAAAACGCCAGTGCCATGCTGTTTGTAGGAGCCAAGGTCAGCCATTTGGCTTTATTGCCACAAGGCAAGATAGAGGCCGCCAACCGCGTAAAGAAGATGGTGTGCGAGATGGATGAGTTAGGATTTGGCAGTTGCACCAACACCTACGCCTGCGAAGCAGAGTGTCCAAAACTCATCAAACGCCAGAATATCTCGCGGCTCAACAGACAGTGGATTGGGGCGTTGCTGGGCCGCGATAGGAGAGAATAAAACGAAGTCCCGAAACCGGCGGTTTCGGGACTTCTGAATTCTTCACTTAATCATTCGCCAACTCATCTGGTCACGGTGACATGTCGTGTGATTATGCTGCCTTCAGTGGTCACTCGTATCATATACACACCTAGTCTATACTCTGACAGGCTGAGCATGGCCTGGTCTGTTTCCGTATCGGCATCGTAAACCACCTGACCCAAGGCATCCACCACAGTAATGTGACGCAGGCCTTCCGCCACAATGGTTACTTTATCCTTTGCAGGATTGGGATAGATGCTCACCAAATGGGCTTCGTTGCCGTCGATGCCCAGCACGTCGTGTACGGTTATCGACTCGGTGCACGACATAGCGTAATAGTCGCCTTGGTAGATGGGCAGGTTGTCGTAGACCAACCTAACACTGTATTCGTGCTCGTCGGCGGTCGGGTTGTTGTCGACGTAGGTATGAACGTTTCTCGGCAGCGGTGTCTCGGTAAGCAGCTCGCCGTCGCGGAAGACGAAGGTGCCCAGGATGTTGTACACCACCGGGACCTCATCCGTAGCGTATGCCCGAATTATCCATGTGCCAAAGATATTGTACTCCGTAAGGTCGTGCCAATCTGAACCGTCTATTGAAATCCAGCGGCTATTTGGGTCACCCATATCATTGCAGTAACCTGCAGGATAGGCTGCGCTGCTGACGTTGTTGATTACCACCCAAAGGTTCTGGCTTTCGTCCAGTTCCACAAGGCTGTTCATGGGATATTCCACCAATTGGTTGGAACCCGTGCTGACAAACTGCTGTGAATAGACCAGGGTCTGGGGAGTCGTATCGCCACCCTGATAGATGAGGATGTTGCCTGTGAAGGACGCATACTCAAAGGCCGCAACCTTGCCAAGATATTGGCCTTGCCAAGTACCTGCTGGCAACATGATGCCCCAGTAGAACGAGCCTCCGCCTGTTCCTACGCTACCACTACAGTTGCCATCGTCGTAATAGTACCAATCGCCACCCGAAATCTGGTTCTCGGGCATGGCCCAGTTGAGCAACACATGGCCATTGTTGGCCTCGGCCTCATAGTCCGTAACGCCTTCATAGTTGTCGCAAGGAATGTAAGTCCATGTGTATTCGGCCCACTCGCTGTCGCCCGACGTGTATACGGCCTGCACCTTGGTGGTGTAGCTCTCGCCT
>JBGYWU010000064.1:0-2947 GCA_041842265.1 Candidatus Limimorpha sp.
GCCCCACTGCGATGCGGCCAATGTAGGAACTGTAATCCAAGGAAGTGATCAGCATTTGTGGCGTGCCGTCCTCGAATTTGGCTGCCGGTATGGTGCCGATGATGACATCCAAAAGGTGGGAGACGTCAGAAGTGACATTGTTCCAATGGTCCGACATCCAGCCTTGTTTCGAGGAACCGTACACTGTCTGGAAATCCAATTGGTCTTCGGTTGCGCCGAGGTTGAACATCAAGTCGAAAACGGCCTCTTGAACCTCGTCGGGACGGCAGTTGGGCTTGTCTACCTTATTAATGACTACGATAGGTTTCAGGCCGAGTTCGATGGCTTTTTGCAGCACAAAACGGGTTTGCGGCATGGGGCCTTCGAAAGCATCTACCAAAAGCAGCACGCCGTCAGCCATGTTGAGCACTCGCTCCACCTCACCACCGAAGTCGGCGTGGCCAGGAGTGTCTATGATATTGATTTTCACGTCCTTGTAACGTACCGAGACGTTCTTCGAAAGGATGGTGATGCCGCGCTCGCGCTCAAGGTCATTGTTGTCCAAAATGAGTTGGCCGTGAGCCTCATCCGATTCCTTGAACAGTTGTGATTGGTACAAGATGCGGTCCACAAGGGTGGTTTTGCCGTGGTCAACGTGGGCAATGATTGCTATATTTCTGATATTATGCATTTTAATAAATTTTTACTTTGAAAATACGAGGTGCAAAATTACAAAAAATCGAAATGATTTGGTTTGAATGTTTGCAAATCCCCCAAAAATGAATATTATTGCAGCAGGGAACTAAACCATTTTGGACTGGTCAGAGTTGGTTCAATAGATTAATGACAATTTTGCCTGTCTAATGATGGTGCGCAAAATTGAGAAATAAGACCCGAAATACAATAGTTTCCAATTTGTTATTTGAAACTCGAAAGCCAACAAAATTCTTCCTTCGCCACAATCGGCCTAAAGTAATCATCAATAATTCCCTGATCAACAAGTGCTTTAGGAGTGCCTTGTCGAAGAGGCTGTTGCGGCGCCATCACCCACATTTGGTCGGCGTGGCGAAGCAACAAGTCAAGGTCATGGCTGCTGAACAGGATGGTCTTGTGCTTCTCGCGCGCGAGCTTGTGCATGATGTTGACCAGTTCAATTTTGCTTGGATAGTCCAAAAAGGCGGCGGGCTCATCCATAAAGATGAGTGGCGTGTCTTGTACCAAAGCTTTGGCAATCATTATTTTCTGTTTTTCACCATCGCTCAATGAGATGAAGTTGCGGTTGGTGAGATGGCCAATGCCTACGGTCTCAATGCTGTCGAAAATGATTTGCTCGTCATCGGCTTTTAGTCGGGCCAAGAGGCCGAGATAGGGATAACGGCCTGCCGCCACGATGTCGAAGACTTTCAGGAAAAGGTCGTCGGGTTTCTCGGTGAGCACGAGACTGAACAGCGAGCTGCGCTTGGAAGGGTGGTAGTCACCCAAAGGTTTCCCGAACAGACGCACCTCGCCGCCAACGGGTTTGATGCTGGTGGAAAGTGTCTTGAATAAGGTTGTCTTGCCCGATCCGTTTGGACCCGCCAAGGCCACGATGTCGCCTTCACAAAGGCTGGCATTGATTTCAGGCATCAAAGCCTTGCCTTTGTAACCGATGAGCAGGTTCGTGGTGCGGAGCACTTCGTTCATTTCAGTACTTTTTTTCGATGAAAGATAACCCACAGCACGATGGGCGCACCGATGAGTGCAGTAACCGAGTTGATGGGCAGGTTGCCTTCGAATGAGGGGAGGCGTGCGATGAGGTTGCATAACAAGGCCAAGTCCATCCCGATGAAGGCTGTGGCGGGGATGAGCAGCTTATGGTCGCTGCTCTTGAAAAGGAAGCGTGCAATATGCGGCACGGCCAATCCCAAGAATGCGATAGGCCCGCAGAACGCGGTAATGATGGCAGTGAGGAAGCCCGAGGCCAAAATGATGAGCATACTGCTCTTCCTGACATTGACACCCAGGTTTTCGGCGTAGCTTTCGCCGAGAAGCAAAAGGTTCAAGGTCTTGAACAGCAGGAACGAGGCGATGGTGCCGGCCACAACAGTGATGGCGAAGAAGGGCAATTGGGCTTTGCTCACATTTGAGAAGCTGCCCATGCCCCAGATGACGAAAGAATGGAGCCCCTCCTTACGGCTAAAGAACTTCATGATGTCAGTAACCGAGCTGGCGATGTAGGCAATCATGATTCCTACCAGCACCAAACTGATCATGTTCCTGAGCCTTGTGCTAAGGGCAAGGATGAGGAGCAGCACGAGGAAGGCTCCGACAAAAGCCGCCATGGCCACGCCGAGTGTGTTCCACAGCGAGAGTGTGCCGCTGATGCTGCCTCCAAGCAGTACGACGAAGGCCACGCCGAGGCTGGAACCACTGCTGATGCCCAACAGTGACGGGTCGGCCAGGGGATTGCGAAACAGGGTTTGCATGAGAAGGCCCGAAACAGATAGTCCTATGCCCGCCAACAATGCAGTGATGGCCTGAGGCATGCGGTAGTCGAGGATGATGGCGCGGTAGGTGGAGCTTTCGCCACCGTTGAGCGAGTTAAGGAAGTCCAGTAATGGGATGGACACCGATCCATACCGCAGGTTCATCACAAAGAGCAACAGCCCGACCGTTACTGTCCCGATGGAAATCAAAAGGATGGGCGCGGCGCGGCGCTTGGCGGTGTTAGGGTTGGCGGTTGTCATCGTTCTTTATGGAATTTTGGGCAAAGATAGGGGAAAATCATGATATTGTTTTGTGCGGTTGACAAAAATCGTCATCTTCCCAAGGTTTGGGACTATTGGCGCGTATTGGGAAATGGATTACGGCAACTGGAAATTTTTGCTGTTGGCAAAAAAATAGGATGAGCATCAACAAGATAAGGCAATAAAAAGACGAGGCGACCAAAGCCGCCCCGAACTTGAAGATTTTCACAACGGAATAATCC